>JAYTAO010000481.1:0-7400 GCA_043737435.1 Rhodanobacteraceae bacterium
CAGTTGTTTTCGGCGAACCTGGGTGCGGCCATCACTGAGGCGAAGATAGTCAGTCGTGCTGCGGGCGGCAAACCGATAGACGCAGATGTGCCAAGCAAACCCAATGGTGATGATTCTGAGTACGCATTTAGCCCCGACAGCAGCACGCTGTACTTTGGTGCGCGCATCGCCGGAAAAACCGAACCGTGGAGCACTAATTTTGATGTTTACCAGAGTCAAATTGCCGGCATTGATGCCGCGAAAAATTTGACGCCCGACAATCTAGCGTGGGATGCATTCCCGCTACCCAGCGTTGATGGCAAAAAATTGTATTACCGTGCGATGAGCCGGGCTAGTTTTGAAGCGGATCGCTTTCGAATTATGGAGCGCACGCTCAGCACCGGTAAAATTCGTGAAATTGCACCAAATTGGGATCGCTCACCCGACGGACTGGCAGTATCGCAAGATGGCAAAACCTTGATCACCGCCGCCGACGATGTGGGTCAACACCCATTGTTCTCGATCGACGTCGCCAATGGCAACGCCAAGCAAATTTCCGGTGCTGGCATGGTCTCCGGTTACGCTGTCCATAAAAACACGGTGGTTTTTGCGCGTGATGATTTGCGCGCACCTGCTGAGCTTTTTTCCAGCGCTTTAAACGGCGGCGCGATTTCCAACATTACAAGTCTAAATTCGGCGCAGCTCAACAACATTGAGTTTGGTGCGGCCGAGCAATTTAGTTTCGCCGGTGCCGGAGGAGAAACCGTTTACGCGTGGTTGGTCAAACCGGTCAATTTTGATGCCAGCAAGCAGTATCCCATCGCATTTCTAATCCATGGCGGCCCGCAGGGCAGCTTTGGCAACCATTTTCACTATCGTTGGAACCCACAAACCTATAGTGGACAGGGCTTTGCCGCCTTGATGGTGGATTTTCACGGCTCCACCGGATACGGTCAAAAGTTTACCGATGCGATTAGCGGCGATTGGGGTGGCAAACCGCTTGAAGATCTGCAAAAGGGGCTAGCGGCGGCGTTGCAGAAATATCCGTTTTTAGATGGCAAACGTGCGTGCGCATTAGGCGGATCGTACGGCGGCTACATGACCAACTGGATCGCGGGCGCTTGGCCAGATGGTTTCAAATGCCTAGTGACGCACGCGGGCATATTTGATAAGCGCTTTATGGCCTACTCGACCGAAGAACTTTGGTTTGACGAATGGGAAAACGGTGGCGTCGCTTGGGAAAAAAATACTGCGATAGAAAGCGACAATCCAATTACCAAAGTCCAGCATTGGAAAACACCTACTTTGGTCATTCATGGCATGAACGACTTCCGCGTACCTTTTGAACAGGGGATAAGTGCTTTTACCGCGCTGCAGCGCAAAGGGATAGAAAGTAAATTTCTCTGGTACCCCGATGAAAATCATTGGATTTTAAAACCGGAAAATTCCATTCAGTGGCACGATACGGTCAATGATTGGCTGCATCAATACCTTGATTTACCTAGCACCAAATGAACCCGTTTGTGTTTCGCTTCGGGTGCTTGGTATTGCTCACTTGGGTGCCCGTCCTCGCCTGCGCGCAAAACGCCGAGTTTTTGAGCTGGAATGTATACACCGTTTCACTCACGGCAGCGCTTGGGCTAACCATTGCGATTGCACTGTTCGTGGTGGCGAAAAAACGCAGAGAACAAGTACTGGATCGGCACAAAGACGCGCATTTTCAACTTCACACAGAACGTGAAAACGCACGGCTGGATTTTGATGCCGAATTGAAAGATGCCGTCAGTCGCGCCAGCGCCGATGATTTGAGTTTTGTGGTGCTGCGCAGGTTGCTGGCGCGGGTCAAAAAAACTTTGCCGCAACGCTCATGCGCGGCACTAGTGCGTTTTCCTGAAGGGGAAGGGGATCGCTTAGTTTGCGGGGACCCACGCGCACAGACGGAATTTGAAGCCTTAATCAAAGCATACGAACAACCATTCAAAAACGTCGCCTGGTCGGGCAATGCGGTGACCCTGAATCTAGTTGCTGAAGTTGGCCGCTGGACGGCACAAACTTTGGTCGTGCTTCCAATTCCGATTCCTAAACCAGGATTTGGCATCCTTTTGATCGCACGTGTTCCTGGAGCTAGTTTCACCCCAGATGAACTCAACAACGCGGGCGAATTTGCCCAGCGCGCAATTGATTCCATGGAACTCGCTCGGGGTGAGGCGGAAGACAAATCGGATCGTGAAATTGACAAGCTGACTCAGATCTACAACCGCGCAGCAGTGGAACTGCGCGCTTCGACCGGCTTTACCGACGCAGTCAAATCCCGCAGTAATTTTTCTATACTTTGGATTGAGTTAGACAAATTTCGCGAGTTTTCCAAAGGAAATGACCAGGAAAAATCAGACGGTGTACTCAAGACTATCGCGCAACGCATTTCCAGGACTTTGGAACGCGGCCAAGTGGTGGGGCGTTGGGACAACCACGAATTTGTCGTTTTAATGCCGCTGGTGCCGGAATTCCAGGCGCAAAAACTTGCCGACACCTTGGTGTCTGCCATCGCCCGCGATATCAATTTAAAGGCCAACGAATCCGCCTTACAATTGACCGCTAGCATTGGTTTTAGCTCAAAATTTCCGAGCGACACGCACTTTCTGCAATTGCTAGAACGCGCAACTAAAGGTAAAGACCAGGCGAAATACCAGGGTGGCAACACCAGTAGACGCGGCAATGAAGACAACGTTGGCGGGGTAAATTTTCAAAATTTCTAACATCGATTACGTGCCTATGTGAGTCCTTGCAAGTTTTTCAGCGGACGTTGAAACGCCAAGAGCCTTGGTTTTACAAGCGCAGTAGATGATTCTCGTGTTTCGCGACGACAATAAGTCGAGTAATTCGATAAGCATTGGCTTTAAGCAAAAGTAACGCTACAAATTAAATAGCTCCAAAACTTTAGGCGCAAGCTCGGCGTTATGGGTAAAGCTATTCCCCACTGAACAATATTGGTAGTCTTCGTGCCACGCTCGATGATTTTTAGCAACTTCCAACACTGAGTTCAAAATATAGTCCAGCTCTTGATCGTTCATCGTGGGATGTATCGACATTCTGATCCAACCTGGTTTTTCAGTCAGATCCCCGCGATCAATTTTGCAAGTAATTTGCTTGCTGAATTCTTCTTCTACATTTAAAAGATAATGTCCATAAGTGCCTGCGCACGAGCAGCCGCCTCTGACCTGCACGCCAAAACGATCGTTGAGCAGTTTTACACCTAAATTAAAATGCAGCTCGTCAATATAAAATGAGATGACACCTAAACGATCTTGAATATCCGCCGCAAGAACATGAATATTGGCAATAGGTAGGAATTTAGAGAATATCTTATCTACCATTTGATGTTCACGCGCCAAAATATTAGCTACACCCATTTTCTCTTTCAATTTTACGCACAGCGCGGTTTGAATAGTTTGGACAAAAGGCGGTGTTCCGCCATCTTCTCTGGTTTGAATATCATCGTAATATTGATGCCCACCCCACGGATTTGTCCAAGTTACCGTGCCTCCCCCAGGTTGGTCGGGTATTTGGCCCGGACTGTAAAGCCCTCGATTAAAAATCAATATTCCGGTGGTACCAGGACCGCCTAGAAATTTGTGTGGCGAGAAAAATATGGCATCCAATTTTTCATCTGGATCATCAGGATGCATATTGATTGCCACATAGGGCGCCGAACAGGCAAAATCAACGAAACACCAGCCCCCTGCGTGATGAATCATTTTCGCGATTTCATGATATGGCGTCGCTATGCCGGTAACGTTCGAGCAACTGGTCACCGAGGCAATTTTTGTTTTGTGGTTTTTATATTTTTCTAGCAGCGACGCAAAGTAAGCTAAATCAACCAAACCCGCATTGGTCGGCAAAATTATTTCGACGGTAGCAATGGTTTCAAACCAAGCGGTTTGATTAGAGTGATGCTCCATATGCGTCATGAAAACGATGGGACGATCAATATCGGCTTGATTAACATATTTCATGGCGGGCGATGGAATTTTGTAACCTAATATTCGCTGCAATTTCGCCATAGCACCGGTCATACCTGAGCCCACCGAAAGCAGTACATCTTCATCAGCGGCATTGACATGCTTTTTTATTATTTTTTGCGCCTCATGATAAGCCACAGTCATGCTAGTACCGGTGAAATTGGTTTCGGTATGAGTATTGCCAACTAACGGACCAAAATCGTTTTTAATAATATCTTCAATAGGCCCGTACAGACGCCCACTTGCAGTCCAGTCCGCGTACACCAGCGGTTGACGACCGTACGGGGATTCAAAAAAGGCGTCAAAACCAACGGTATTTTCTCTAAAAGGACGAAAATATTGTTCTAGTGTATTACTGGACGTACTGGACGCACCTTTCATGAGTTGGCTCACAATTTAAACAGGCTGATCATAACTGACTGCACTTGACGCCTAGCCTGCCAAAAGAGTTTTTGGCTGACCGTTTCGCCAAAGCAAAATACTTTCCGGCCTGAAGTGTTGCAAAAGCAACATACCTTACGGCACAGCGTGCCCTGCCCCTGCCGCCCAAATCTCGTGCCAGCTCGGGGCATCCAAATTTAGCTTTAAAGCAGCCAGCGCTTCGTGCACCGCAGCAATGCGTGACGAGCCTACGATCAAATGCGGCCTGCATGGCAAACGCGCTAGCCACGCGTAGGCCACCGTCGCGGTAGCGACCTCAAAGCTTGCGGCGACGTTTTCCAGTGTCGATTTCACTCTTATTGCAGCAGTGTCGTCGCTGGAAAATAGTTTTCCACCCGCAAGCGGCGACCAAATCATTGGTGCCACGCGCAGCTGTTGCGCCTGGTCAAAAGTACCGTCGTGCAGCGGCGCAAGATGCAAAGGCGAGCATTCCACTTGATTGGTCACCAATGGCACCCGGCTGTGCAACAGCGCAAACTGCATCGGCGTAAAATTGGACACACCAAAAGTCAGCACCTTGCCAGCAAGCTGAAGACGTTGAAAGCTCGAGGCAAGCTCATCGGCATCTAACAAAGGGTCGGGCCGGTGCACCAGCAGGGTGTCCAAATAATCGGTGCCTAGCGCACGTAAAGATTGCTCAACGCTGCGCTCAATGTGCGCCGCCGAGGTGTCGTAGGCCTTGATCCGATGCTGGGGGCGCGCCTCACTAATCAATTGAATGCCGCACTTGCTGACTATCTGCATTTTTTTGCGTAATGCAGGGTTAAGTGCAAGCGCTTCACCAAATAAAGATTCGACGCTATAGCCGCCATAAATATCGGCGTGATCAAAACTGCTGACCCCGCAATCTATACACGCGTTGATCCACTCCAACCGTTGCGCTACAGACCAGCCCCAGCTGTGCATACGCCAACAGCCAGCAACGATGCGGGAAAATTTCACGGGTTGTATCTGCACAAAATTTGCCTCTGTTATTGCTAGGTAAAGATGTCATCGTAAGCGTTAGGAGAAACGATTTTTTGCTGCTGATAACAGTCGAGAAGCGTTTTTCTAGGCCGCAGATTAGCACTGAGTTGTAGCCAGAGCAGCGACCTAGTCTCAGCGAATTTAGCTACACCCAAAAATTAACCTTGCCGCAATGTGAACGGCATGGAAGAATCTGGGTTATCAGCGGGGTGCAAACCTTCGCACCAGTATTTTGAGGTTTCATGTGATTGACCCAGATGGATACAGGCCGAATGTCGGCATTATTTTGATCGAGCAAAAGCTTGGACGCGTCTTTTGGGCGCGTCGAGTTGGCCATGATGGTTGGCAGTTTCCGCAAGGCGGTATGAATACTGACGAGACGCCGTTAGAAGCGATGTATAGAGAACTGCAGGAGGAAACCGGACTTATTGCCGACGATGTCGAGGTACTGTCTGCAACGCCCGGTTGGTTGAAATATCGGCTTCCAGAACGCTACATCAGGCACCGAGAACGCCCGGTTTGTGTCGGGCAAAAACAAGTTTGGTTTTTGCTAAAACTGGTCTGCGAAGAATCCCGCTTTAAACTGGATGCTACCGATGCGCCTGAGTTTGATGGCTGGCGATGGGTAGATTTTTGGTATCCATTGAGCAACGTGGTGAGCTTTAAACGCCGCGTGTATGAGCGCGCCTTGCAGCATTTTTTACCGGCGGCGCGTTCGCTTGCGCTTGCACCCATTGACGAGCGAGGCCCCGAGCAAACGTCGTTTCGGTTTTATGAAAGTGCTTGAGTCCTGCACAAGAGCAATTGACCGTTTTAGATGAAGCGAAATAATTCAACCCCTCTGGCGGTCGTGTGCTTGTCACCCACTGCAAATTGGTTCGCTGATGCAAACAATGATCTTTACCGCGCTTAGCGCAATAATCTTTAGTGGTGCCGTCTTAAGTGCGCAAAGCAGTTGTCGCTCGGAAAGCACCGCGCTCAAAGCCCGCCCCTTGATCGAGCTTTACACTTCGGAAGGTTGCTCATCGTGTCCGCCTGCAGATCGCTGGCTAAGCGGTCAGCGCGCCAGTATCGAGCGCGGCGATTTCAGCGCGATTGCTTGGCACGTAAATTATTGGGATCAACTGGGCTGGAAAGATCCCTTTGGTATCGCGGCGGCGTCTACACGCCAGCGCTGGCTTGCCGGCAAAGCGGGCGCGCAGGTTTACACGCCGGGCGTGTTTTTAGATGGGCGCGAATGGCGTCGATGGTCAGCGGGCACATTGCCGGAAAAGACGCAACGCGCGATTCCTGCGCTTGCGCTCCATGTCGAGCGGCGTGACGGCAAGTTGCAAGCACGCACTGAAGTTTCGGCGCTCACAGAAAAATCGACTTTGGTGCTGGTCACGCAGCTACTAGGCCGTGACAGTCAAGTCACCCGCGGCGAAAACTCAGGTAGTCTTTTGCGCCATGACTTTAGCGCCGACCAAGTGCTACAAACTGAGCTTGCAGCGAATAACGCAACTCAAAGCACCATAACGGAAATGGCGTCACCTAAAGGTTCTAGTGCGATCACTGCATTCATTCAAAATGCGCAAGGCGTAGTTTTACAGAGCACACAAATTTTCCTTGATCGTTGCCCGCGTAAATGAGCAGGACGGGCTTAATCCTGTTGAGTTTTTGCCTCATCACGCAAAATGCCCGTGCACAAAGCCGCGAACAATATTTCTCTCGGATTGACAGCAACCGCAGCGGCGGGGTTTCACTTATTGAATTTCAGGAATGGATGAGCTATTCGTTTAATCGCATTGACAAAAATGCGAATGGCGTCATCGACTTGGATGAAGCCCTGGTGCCAAAAATGGCCGGCGTAACCAAAACGCGGCATCTTGCGAATATCACCGCACAATTTCGCCGCCAAGATCGAAATAAAAATGGCGAACTTTCTATGCTTGAATTGACCGCACCGCCGCAGTAGCCTCGATTGGGCCTATCGCAGCACCCAATTTGAGGTAA
>JAYTAO010000482.1:0-2989 GCA_043737435.1 Rhodanobacteraceae bacterium
GTGCGGCCCTGCATCAGGCGTTCCAGCGCAATTTGCACCGCGCGCTCGCTTTGCGCATCCAGTGCACTGGTGGCTTCATCCAGCAGCAGAATCGGCGCATCTTTTAAAATGGCGCGGGCAATGGCAATGCGCTGTTGCTGGCCACCCGACAGGCGCACACCGCGCTCACCCACGGAGGTGTCCAAACCTTGCGGTAACTGACGAATAAACTCCATCGCTTCCGCCTGCTCAGCCGCCCGTTCAATCTCAGCGCGGCTTGCGCCCAGGCGTCCGTAAGCAATGTTTTCGCCGATGCTGCCGGCAAAAATCACGGCGTCTTGCGGCACAATCGCGATGTTTTCCCGCAACAGGGCCAAGGGCATATCGTTAATGTTGACGCCTTGGATTTCTACTGCGCCGGACTGTGGTTCGTAAAAGCGCAGCAACAGCTGAAACAGCGTGCTCTTACCTGCACCGGAACGGCCAACCAATGCCACGGTTTCGCCTTGCTGCACGCGCAAACTTAACTGCGTCAGCGCCTGCGCGTCTGGGCGGCTGGGATAGCGAAAGTTGACGTTTTTAAATTCAATGCTGCCGCGCAATTTATTCAGCAAGGTAATCGGCTGGTCCGGATCAACAATGCCCGGCACGCGCGCCAGCAGCTCAGAAATCCGACCCATAGCACCGGCCGCGCGCTGTACGTCGCCCCAAACTTCTGTGAGCGCGCCAGTCGCACCCGCAGCCACAACAGCGTACAGCACAAATTGCGTCAGCTCGCCGCCGCTCATCGTGCCAGCAAGAACGGCTTTGGCACCGACCCAAATCACACAAGTAATGGCGCCAAAAACGATCAAAATGACTAACCCTATCAACATCGCACGCGCGCGAATACGTTGTTTCGCTGCGCCAAAAAGCGCAATAACCGCGGCTGAATAGCGATCAGCCTCAAACTGTTCGCGTGCAAAAGCTTGCACCGTGTGCACCGCGTTCAATGCTTCACCGGCAACGCCGGAGGTTTCGGCAATTTTGTCCTGGGAGTCCCGAGAAAGGCGCTGCACCCGTCGGCCAATTAAAAAAATTGGCGTCACCACTAAGGGAATGCCGATCACAATTAACAGGCTCAGTTTGGGACTTGCTAACACCAGCAACACTAACGAGCCAATTAGCATCAACAAATGCCTCAGCGCCATCGACAGCGCTGAACCGATCAAGGTTTGCACAAGCTCGGTGTCGGTGGTTAGTCGGCTCAGTAGCTCACCGCTTTTTGTCACCTCAAAAAACGCCTGCTCCTGGCGTAAAAGGTGCGAATAGACCGCGCGGCGCAAGTCGGCAATCACTTGTTCTCCGACGCGCGTTACAAAGTAATAGCGTGCCGCTGACGCCACTGCCAAGATCACCGCGATCGCAAATAGTGCATAAAAATAGCGATCCACAAACGCCGCATTGGCTTGGGAAAATCCATGGTCGATCATCTGCCCGACTGATTTCGGCAGCGTCAGCGTCGCCACCGCAGAAACCAACAAAAATGCGAGCGCTAGCGTCGCATACCAGCGATACGGCCGCACATACGGCAGCAGCGTCAGAAGCGGCTTAAGTGAAGCGCGCTCAGATTTTTTACTTTCTTTCGATACCGCGCCTTTTTCGGGCACTGTGGGCTTTAACTCTTGCACTACTTGGGTCATTCAAATAACCGATTTGACGTCTAAGGCCCGATTGTGCCGAAAGCGGGCTGAACTTTGCGGCTGCCATTGGTGTGGGATCAACTTCACACGGGCATAAATATTGGTTTGCAAAACAGATGTTTGATGCATTAGCATCAGATGCATGAGAACCACACTAGATTTAGCAGACGATGTTTTGCTGGCGGCGAAAGAATTGGCCAAGCGGCAAAAACGCACGGCGGGCGAAGTTATTTCTGAGCTGGCGCGGATTGGCTTGCGTGGGCCTGCAAATACACTCAGCGAACCTGTTTCGTTTTATGGCTTCGTGCCGATTCAATCGAACGGAAAAGTGGTAACTAACGAATACATTAACCAGCTACGTGACGAGCTAGGCATCTAGCCGAGCATGCGTGCCCTATTGGATGCCAACGTTCTCATTGCGTTACTGGACACTACGCACATCCACCACCTTTTAGCGCGAAATTGGTTCGCAGAAAATCACGCGTTCGGTTGGGCTTCGTGTCCACTGACCGAAAATGGTTGTCTGCGAATTATTTCGCAGCCCAATTACTCCAACGCAATACCGGTAAAATCTGCTCTCGAAAAGCTTAACTTCGCGCGCCGAACACCGTTGCACGAATTTTGGTCAGACAACATTAGCCTGCTTGATTTCGCAATCGTCAACATTGAATTTATTCATAGCCCCAAGCAACTGACCGACATCTATTTACTCGCGCTTGCGGTAAAAAATGGCGGTCGTTTAATTAGCTTTGATCGAAAGATTCCGCTTAGCGCTGTGCATGGGGCTAAACCGGAACATTTGATGGCTATTTGAGTACCCGGGCGCATCGCTATCCCGCTTGCGCCATCAATATCTTAAAGCGCTTCTGCAATTCCTCACGCCCGCCGGCCGCTTCTAATTTTGCCAGCGCACTGGGCACCAAAAATTCGCGCTCGGTACACTCAATAATCGCCGCCAGCTCCTGCATTTCGCGCTCCACCGTTTGCGTGGAGGGCATGAAACCCGCCAGCACCTGATGGATGCTTTCGGTGTCAAGCGCTGGCTTATTGGCGAGCAGCGTGTTGCGCCACGCGCGCCCGACTAACGCTTCAATGTCGGCACCGGATAAATGCCCGACGTGCTCTGGTGCTACATCTGGCACCTCGGCAACGGCCAGCACTGCGCCAAACTTTTTTGCCAAAATCGAGAAATATTGCTTAATTTCCGCCTGCGTCTGCGGGTAAAACAGCGGCACGTGTATTTCCGCGCGGCCTTGGCGCTTAATATCGACTGGCAATAAGTCCGGGCGCGCCGTCAGCAGCATCCAGACAATTTTGCCGCGATATTC
>JAYTAO010000483.1:0-2984 GCA_043737435.1 Rhodanobacteraceae bacterium
CAACAAAAGTTCCAAACCTCGGCGCATCAATTCTGCCAGGGACATTTCGCGCGATTCAGCAATACGCTTAGCGCGCTGGAAAAGCTGATCTGGCATCTGAATCTGCGTGCGAACCATGATTTTCCCAGAATTGTCAAAAGTGAGTTAAAACTACATCAGCACTGTTTTGATGTCAATTTATGATGCATGTCAAATCCCCAGCTTTACGCTCAGAAATGATGTTCCAAACCAAGCTTGGCACGTACACTGTGCGCCATTTCTACCCCAGCATATTAAATGGCGCAATCGCACAGCAGCCCGACTCGACCCTCGACCCTAGTTGAAGGACTGGAGCAACTCTCCGCGGGCGTGGCTTTGCTCGCTGGTCAACGCCTGGGGCCGTATCGGTTAGTGAAAGCCTTGGGCGAAGGCGGCATGGGGGTGGTGTGGCTAGCCGATCAAGTTGAACCCTTCGAGCGCAAAGTTGCGATTAAGCTTTCGAACCAAAAGCTAAGTTCGGGCCTTTCCCAGGCGTATTTTGAAGTCGAGCGCCAAGCGATGGCGACCATGGTGCATCCGTATATCGCGCAAATTTATGACGCGGGCGCGCTGCCCGGCGGTGCTCTGTATTTTGCGATGGAATTTGTGGCCGGTGGCACGCTGGACGAATATATCACCACGAACAAACCCAGTTTGGACAGCTGTGCGGCATTGATCGCGCTGGTTTGCCAGGGCGTGCAGTACGCACACCAGCGCGGGTTGATTCACCGGGATTTAAAACCGGCGAATATTTTGATTGCCGATATTGCCGGTAAGCCGATGCCTAAAATTATTGATTTTGGCATCGCGATTGGCGTTGATTCCGCGCGTGCGGTCGGGATCGGGGGTAGCGCTGGCACACGCGCCTACATGGCACCGGAGCAACTCAATCCGACCACGGACGGCATTGATGTACGCGCCGATGTCTACGCATTGGGCGCAATTTTGGTGGAAACGCTGTGTTTGGCTTTGGATATTTCATTGGAGCGTTTGGACCGCAATAGCCTGCGCAGCCTGCTGTCTGCCGCTGCTTACACGACCGATGGCAAAGGCGAGCAGGTGCATGCGTCCTCGGCATTGCGCGGCCAAATCAAGCGCATCCCCAAGCCACTGCGCGCGATTTCGCTAAAAGCGATGGCAAATGATCGCAATCAGCGCTATGAGTCCGCTGCCGCCTTCGCGGATGATTTAAACCGCTGGCGCGAACGCCGCCCGGTGTTAGCCATGCGCGGCGGCCGCTTGTATGCCGTGCGCTGTTTTATCAATCGCTTTCGCGGCGCTAGTGCCCTTGCTTTTTTGACGCTAGTTTCTCTGGTGGCCGGGTTAGTCGTCGCCGCCTATGGCCTAAACCAAGCCCAGCACGCCCGCGCATTGGCCGAAACCCGGCGTGAGCAGGCGGAAAAATTAGTCGGCTACATGCTTGGGGATTTTGCCGCCAAGTTAGCGCAAGTGGGTAAGCTGGATTTGATTGATGATGTGGCGAAACAAGCACTATCGTATTTGAGTGCCGCCAATGACCCCGATGCGCACAGCGCCATTAAACGTGCCGCCGCGCTAAGAACGATTGGCGATGTGCAGACGCAGCTTGGACAATGGGCTGAAGCGAAAAAGACGTTTGAAGTGGCTGAAAAGGCGTTGGATTTTGCCGAAAGTGCAGAGCCCGGCACTAGCGAGTTGCTTTTTGAACGTGCGCAGGTGGCCTACTACGTAGGGTATTGCGCTTATATGGCGCGTAAATTTGATCTTGCGAAGCTGCACTGGCAGCGTTATTTGGGCTATGCCCAGCGCCTGCAACCTTTGACGGCCGCTGAAGGCACGGGGCAGTTGGAAACCGCTTCGGCAATGAATAACTTGGGCACAGCGTCGTTTGAAACTGGTGAACTTAAGGTTGCGGCTCATTATTTTGATCAGTCCATTGCCATTAAAGAAGGGCTGTTGAGTAAAAATAAGAACAACAACGAATTGGCGTCCAGCATTGCGCGATCGCTTTCATGGCAGGCAAAAACACAAGAGGCTGGCGGGGACTTACACGGTGCAATGCGTTCTTATCTTAACCAGTCAGCACTCTGTGAACGGTTTCGTAAAACGTCGCCTACCGTGAGATGGCGTTTTGAAGCTGCAGTAGCTAGGCAGTGGATTGGATTGCTGGCGCTGCAAATGGGTGATACCAAATTGGCTGTAGTGCAGCTGGCTGCTGCTGAGGAAGAGCTTTCAAAGTTGCACCAACTTGAACCTACTCAAAGTAGTTGGCAAGATGCGTTGGCAAACACGCGATCAAGTTTGGCTTGGGCCAACCGGTTCAGTTCAAACCTTGATATTGCACAACAGCAAATTGATAGCGCCAGAAAGCTTTTTGAAGCACCTGAAGACATAAGTGTCATGCCTATCAATTGGCGGCGCGGTGCGGCGACCACTTGGTTTCGTGCTGCGCAAATCGCAAAGGCGCAGAATCAGCACGTAAAAGCAGCGACTTTAAGCAAACCTGCGATTGATACATTCAAACAATTGATCGAACTTGAACCCAATGATCGGAAAAGTGTGATTGCATTAGCCAACGCCCTTACAGCCGAGGAAGCGCTAAATATGGCAGATGTGCGACATGCTGAGTCGCTTTTAGTTACGCTTTCAGCGCAACAGCCCGATGCTTCCGTGCTCGACGCATTGGTTCGCACCCATATTTCACTGCGCGAATTTTCCGAGGCAAACGTCATTCTGTCGCAACTGAATGCCATGGGATACCATCACCCTGATTATCAGGCCTTTTTAGTTCGTCACCAAGGATTAACACTATGAGCAACATTACCACTACAGTTTCTATTTCTGATAAGGGTGTTTACAGCTACAAACCCAGTAGCGTTACTGTCTCCGAGCCCAACACAACATTGGTTTATGCCTTGGATGATTCGTCCGCGCTTTTGTGGGAAATCGTTGGGATGACTAATACTGATAGTAAGGATCAGCTCAGC
>JAYTAO010000484.1:0-18044 GCA_043737435.1 Rhodanobacteraceae bacterium
ATGTCAATGTAGGTGCGACTGCACTAGACGAATGGTCGACCCTGACGCCTAATTTGCCGGTGACGCCCGTACCAGATGTGCCGGCACCCGCCTTTGCGGACGGCAATTTAGAGGTGGGCTCTGCCTCAGGAAGTTTTCGCGTTGATGAGTCTGGACAAACTAGCTACCAGCTGCCCATTGCAACCGCGCCTTCGACTGGCGGCATGGCACCTGAGATGTCAATTAACTATAGCAGCGCTAGTCCAGACGGTTACCTAGGCGTGGGCTTTCAAATTTCCGGCCTTTCGGCCATTACGCGCTGTCGCAAAACGGTAGAAACGGATGCCTTAACTAGCCCGATCGGCGTGGTCGTGGACTACATGGACGATGCGTTTTGCTTAGACGGGCAACGCTTGATTTTCGAGCGCTCAGGCAGCGATAGTTTTGGCAATTACAACGAATACAGCACCGAAATTCAGTCGTTTGCACGGGTGCGAAGTTACCAACAAGTGGGTATTAACGGCCCAGCGTTTTGGGCAAGTTATGGCAAAGACGGGGTGCTGAGCTTCTACGGCTTGAGTGCTACACCCGGGATCCTTTGTCAAAAACTATGCGATGGACGCATTTATCGCAACCTCAACGGCAGCGTGGAATACACCCGTATTACTACATGGTTGATTTCCAAAGTACGCGCACGCAATAGCTTGCAAGCAACGATGGAGTTTGAGTACAGCATTAGCCAAGAAGATGGTGAAGCGCGTATTAGCAAGGTTTGGTATTCAGGCGCAGACACCTTGCCGAACAGTTTAAGCGCCTATTTGAGCTTTAATTACAACGCGCCCGCTGGCACAGGCCGTAGCAATCCACGCGTGCAGTTTGCCTCCGGCGCGCGCGCAACCACGAGTGGCTATTTGTCCGAAATAGGCTCGTACAACGAAAGCGGTGAAAAAGTTCGCAGCTATGTTTTTAGTTATAAAAATCGCAACTCGTTTGGGCAGGCAAGTAATCCATTTGCACGTTTGGAACGCATCCAGGAGTGCGCGGGCAACGCCACCAGCTGTTTGGCACCGGTCACGTTCAGCTGGGCGGAAAATTTGCCAAAAGTTAGCGCAGGGCCAACACAGAGCGGGCAAAATTTCGATGATGCTGCGGACTATAAGTATGGCGACATCAACGGGGATGGCCGCACCGATATGGTGTTTGCCATTAATGACAGCAGTAACAATCAAAAAATCACGCTGGGTTTGTCGACGCTGGTCAACGGTCAAGTGCAATTGGCACGGTTTAACACCAATCGAAAATTATTACGAAAATTTGATAATGACCGCGGCTGGCTTTTGTTTGATTACAACCAAGATGGCCGGGATGATTTGATGATCGCTGAAGCGCAGGCGGGCACGCCTGGTCAGTGGAATATCTATTTATCGGAAGGCAGCAACTTCCGCAGCACGCCGGTGCAATTGGCGGCACCGATTTCAGTGCCCTACGGCAACACCGATTGGACCACAGACTCGCAAATCGCGGATTACACCGGTGATGGTTTGCCCGATTTCGTCTCCCCGGAGTTTTCGAATAACGGTGCAGTCACCTATCGTTTGTATGCCATGCGCCGGGCAACAGCTGTGCGGTCCTGCCAAACCCAAGATATCGTTGCCGGTCAGCTTGTCCAAGTCGCGCAAAATTGCCCTTATGAGTTCGCACCCGCAGTGCCAATTACTCGTCCGGCGTCTGTAATCGGCGGTCAGTTCTTCAAAAACGACACCGAAAGCTACGAGGCGGTAGATGTCAATGGCGATGGCGCGGCAGATATGTTGATGCGTTTTCTAGCCAGCTGTTCCTTGCCACCACAAAGGAGCGCATTGGAAGCGCAAGCGCCGATGAATTTCATCGCCGATCCGGCGCAACGCCCGGTCAGTGCGACGACAGGAAAGGATAAAGCGCCATCGAGCGACTGCTGGTATTGGGGCGTTTTTGAAAACAAAGGCATTATTAACAATGCCCTGACGATGGATTTAAAGAAATTTTGGCGCACGCAGGCTGGCTCTGATCCAGCAGATAGTCCGGGTGCTTTGCAGCTGACTGACCTTAACGCTGACGGTCTAGCTGATGTGATTTACCGAATCAAAGACGGCGTCAAAGAGTGGTACTTCGAGCTCAACACCGGCACCGGATTTGCACCAAGCCAGTGCATGTATACCAATAGCTTTGGCTGTTCGGGCGTGGATAACTCCGCCGATACCGGGCGCATTATGGATTTCGATGGTGATGGCGATCAAGATTTTTGGGTTGGCCTAGAAAGCGGTCCTACCCAAACCAACTGCCCTGGCGGCAGTGACGGTGAGCAACCTTACGCGGTTTTGCGTTTTGATGGGGACCGCTTCGAGTCCAGCTTTTTGTGCCCGAACCTCGTTGGCCACAAACGCTACCGGGACAACAGCTTGCATTACTCGGCCGATATCGATGGCGATGGTTCCATCGATTCGATTGACATGAGCCCATCGGGCGCCGGCAACTATGTCGTGTCACGGCGCGCCAACACCTTTGCTCCGGTCGATAAAGTGATCGAGATCAAGAATGGTTTGGGCTCGACCACATTGATTAGCTACGCGCCAATGAATTTTTCCAGCGTGTACCGGCGTGATTACAACGCTGCTAGTTTGCTGCAAGGCAGCTCGCCAGTCTTTGATCTTTTTTCACCGCAATACTTGGTGCAGCGCGTGCAATCCAGTGCGCCAACGCCCGCCGATCCCGTAAGTTTGAGCGGCGTGCGCTATTTTTACGCCGGGTCAAAAACACAAGGCGGCGGGCGCGGCAGTTTGGGTATGCGCTTTGTTGGCTCAGTCGATGAGCAAACCAATGTGCAGACTTGGACCGAGTATGCGCAAAACTTTCCTTTCATCGGCAGACCGGTAAAGACTTTATCTAAGCGTCTTGATCTAGCCCCAAGCGATAGCTGTGCCGCAGGCCCAGGCGCACCCCAATGTATGGTGCGCGCAACGGTGTGTGTGAGCGCCGCAAGCACACCGGACCGAGCATTGGTATGCGACCCATTCAGTGCGCGCGCTGGGCAAAATTTGAGTGAGAGTTATCAGAGCTATATAGATAACGATATTGCCTGGGGAGAAAGACCACAAACGCAGGTTTACCGCGTGTTCCCATTTATTAAACTTGAAACAACCTACGAATGGAATTCGCTTACCAAGACCAGCGAAGCAGTAAAGCTCAGCACGGTGCGCGAGCAATACACCTATGATGGCAACCTGTACGAATCCGAAGCGACTGTTTCAGCGATGTTAGGCAAAGCGCTGTTTGGAAAAGAAGGCGTGGTCAGTCGCCTGGATTACATCACGCTGCCCAGCTTAATTTCTGACTGGACGACCGGCTTGCTAAGCCGCAGCGAAGTCACCACCAGCCGCAATGGTAAAATTAATGCGCGCTACGCCACTTTTGCGTACTTCGCAGATGGCTCGGTGAAATCAGAAGAGTCCGGCCCATTGGATGCGCCTACCGATAAAGTGTTGCGTAGCCACTATGTGCGCAATGCTGCTAGCCAAGTGATTTTGAAAGCAACCTGCAGCACCCATTTCAGCTATGAGCAGTGCGTGGCAAATAACGGCGTCGTCCCGACCTTTGTTGAGCGGGTGCAGGCTGATCAGCAGCGCATTCGCCGCGCCGAAAGCTATGTTTATGACTCGGCGTTTCGATTTGTCGAGCAGACTTACAGTGGCTTTAACGATGGCAGCAATTATCTCAACTATCGACTCAGCTCCGAGGTTTTGGCGCGCGACAGCTTAGGCAATGCGACGCAGTCCCGTAACCTCAATGGCGTGATTAGCAACTCTGCGTACTCACCGCTCGGAAAACTCTATTTCGCTACCACCCGCAATAGCGGCAGTGCCGTCACGACCCAAACGCGTTGGTGTGCTGGTAGCTACGGTGCCAGCTTTGCCGCATCGCCGGTATCCGCTTGCCCAAGCGGAGCGCAGTTTGTCGAGCGCAGCGATGCCCGTGGCGGCAATTCATCGTGGAAGTATTTTGATTTGTTAGGCCGCGAAATGCTAACCGCGCAGTATGGCTTTATCGCCGCTGGCGAGACCGCAGCAACGCTCAATTCCCGCATCATCCATGTGTCAAAAACCTACGATAATTTGGGTCGGGTGGTAGAAGTATCCGAGCCTTACTTTGCCACGCTGGGCAGCTTCCGAAGCTGCGGCATCGGTGCGTCGGGTGTGCCATGCACGAAAACGACGTTTGATTTTTCCGGACGTAGTTTGATGGTGACCTTGCCAGACGGCACTTTTACCACGACCAATTACGAAACCGTTCCCCAATGTGAAAGCACTTCGGGCAGTTGCCTCAAGCGCACGGTCATTAATGCCAAGCTGCAAGAAACCGTGGAAGAACGCAATGTCTTGGGCGAGCTGCTGCGCACCACGGACGCGCAAGGCTTGAGCATCCGCCATAGCTACGATGTTTATGGCAATTTGATACGCAGTGCGCGCACGCCCAACAGTGGCGACGGCGCAGGCTTGGAAATTGCCAATAGTGCGATGTACGACACGCTGAGCCGCCGCGTCAGCATGACCGACCCAGATACCGGTACAACCACCAGCACCTACAACGCCATCGGCGAAGTTTTAACCAGCGTAGACGCGAATGGTTTTTGCCTCAAATCGACTTACGATGCACTCGGGCGGATAGTCAGCCGCAGCGATCACCGCGAGGCAACTTGCAGCGGTGCGATTGAATCGACAAGTACGTTTGTCTTCGACACCGCCACCAATGGCTTTGGCATGTTGGCACAGGAATCCAGTGCCTCTGCTTCAAGCAACACCACACGCAGCCAACAATACGATTCCTTGAGCCGAATCGTGCGTTTGAACACCGTCATTGATGGACAAGGCTTTGCCCAAGAAAGCACCTATGATCAGTATGGACGTAAGTTTCAGGACTTCGATTTGGTGTTTGATGCGGGTACTCCGGATGCCATCAGCGCTAACCAAACACGCCGCCTAGGTGCGGAATATGACTACAACGGGCAGGGCTATCAGTACCGTATCCGCAACGCCGCGGGCGCGCCCCCGGATATCTTTTATGAAGTGCTGAAAATCAATGCGCGCGGTCAGGTTGAACGCTCCAAACGCGGTGATCGCACCTCAATGGTTACCGATGTCGAATGGGATCCGATCATGGGACGCCTGAATGCGATTGCGAGCGGCAGCAATACCGGCTCAAGCAACGATGGCGCGCTGCAAAACCTACGCTACGATGATGCCAGCGGTGCAGGTTATGACGATATTGGCAATCTGACCTATCGCTTAGACGCGCGTCGCAACCTGCGCGAAAGCTTTGGCTATGACGCCATGAATCGCCTGACCAGCAGCAGCCTGATGCGCAATGGTCAAACCACCGGCGCACAGAGCTTTAGCTATGATGTGTTAGGAAACTTTCTATTCAAAGCCAACGAACGCCAACGCACCGGCGGCTACAGCGCCGTCAGCGGCTTAGCCGCAGTCAGCAACAGCTGCGCACGCCAAAGTGTCGGCCCGCACATGCTTACCGCGCTTTTTAAAAATGGTTCGCAAGACAGCGCTTTTTGTTACGACGCCAACGGCAATCAAATCAGCGCCACAGGCAGCACGTCGCGCAGTATCAGCTATAGCGTGCACAACAAGCCGCTCGACATCGCCGTCACCGGCCCAGCCAGCAGCCACACCCGCTACCGCTATGGCCCGAATCGTGAAATCGTGACGCGCTTGGACGGCATCAACGTCACCTCTCTGACGACGATAGTGCGCTATGTCGGCGGCGTCGAGGTTTATCAACGGCCGAATCAAGGCACGGAAACCAACCGGCGCGAATACAAGCGCAATTTGGCGGGCTTTTTAATCATCAATCTGCGTGCGTATACACCGAGCGGGCAAAGCACGATCGTGCGCAGTTCAGATCGCCGCTATCTGTTCAAAGAAAAGCTTGGCAGCACCGATGTGATCACCGATGCCGTTGGCAGCGTGGTTTTGGGCGGGACGATGAGTTTCGACGCCTGGGGCGAACGCCGTAGCGACAGCGACTGGTCCAGCCTAAGCCGTGGCCAAATTGCCGGCTTCAATAGCGATCAAACCCGCAAAGGCTACACCGGCCACGAGATGGTCGATGGCGCGGGCTTAATCCATATGGGCGGGCGCTTGTACGACGCGCACACCGGGCGTTTTTTAAGCGCCGATCCGATCATTCAAGCGCCGAACAACACACAAAGCTTTAATCGCTGTAGCTATGTGATGAATAACCCGATGAATTACACCGATCCGACCGGGTATTCATGGCTATCCGACAATTGGCGCACGGTAGCCTCAATCGCGATTACTGTGTTCGCACCGTATGCCTGGGGCGTGGTTGGCACCGGCATGACTATTACGCAAGCGGTGATTACCGGCATGGTGTCCGGTGCGGTGCAGTCTGGATCCCTGAAAGGCGCGTTAATGGGCGGATTTAGCGCCGGCATGTTCCACGGTATAGGCGATGTGTTTCAGTCCGCCGCCGACGCTAGTAAATCTGGTGCCGGTTCGATGCTCGCCAAAGGCGGGGAACTGACCAAAACTGGCGTCGCTGCTAAGATCGGTGCCCATGCGATTGCCGGTGGCGTGATGAGCACACTGCAAGGTGGCAAATTCGGCCACGGCTTTATCAGCGCCGGTGTGGTGGAAGCTATAGGGCCAAAAGCGCTGGCCATGGCCGGTAAAAATGAAGCGGCACAGATTTTTGCCGCCGCCGTGGTAGGTGGCACCGCGTCGCGCTTGGCGGGCGGTAAGTTTGCTAATGGGGCGGTTACGGGGGCGTTTCAGTGGGCTTTTAACCAGTTGGCGGATCACGGAAAAAAATCAAATGGATTGGATATGGTCTCAACGGATGAAAACGGCGAGTCAAGATTTTATCCTGAGGGCGACGCGAGAGAGATAAACCAAGCAAAGGCGGGCCCCGGGCTTATGCAACCCGGCAAGCTATTAATGAGAGACGGGCAAATGTTAGACGCTTATAAAAATCTCAGCGACAACATTGCGTACAACACGGATTGTCATGGGTATTCGATAGGAGGTGGAAAGTACTGGATTGATGACGGACCAATGCAATCGTGGCTGGAATCTACAAATTTGCTAAAGCGAACAGTCGCACCAGCGCTTGGTGATTTGGTCGTCTACCGGCAAAGTGGAAACGTAGTACATTCTGCGTTAGCAGGTTCGGGTGGGAATGTAACCATGGCTGCCGGGGTTACTGTCTATCCTGGGGGAAGTAAAACAACAACGGTGCCAATGATGGATGGATGGCGTCAAGCTGGAACCACAATTGAATATTGGGCACCCTCCAAATGAGAAGTTTACTTTTTACCTTTGCCATTGGCCTGATGACAATGAATAATTCCCTAAAAACTGAAATTGTGCTGGATGAAAGTCACTACCGGATCGTTGTGTCCGCACCGTCAGGCGTTGAAGTTAACGTTAACGAAGTAGCTGCGCCAACTAAGGGGCTTGCGCCATGGTTTGCAAAAATAGAAGTTGAAGATGTTGGAGGAAACATAATTAGCTGTAAGTCGCAGCCTTATGCGTCAGCATCAATGTCTTCAAAATTAGTATTTGCGGATGACGCAAACTTTCACGAAGTTGGAAACGTTTGGCGTTCTGAGCTCTTTGAGATTGCTGCACTGTTCACCGGTTTTATGGGCTGCGATGGTACGCATCGAGATTCTAGTAAGTGGGCGCGTTTTAGACTTGTTGTCGATGCGCCTATTAAAGAAACGGCTGAGCGGGTACAGACAGATTGGCTTCCAATTACAAGAATAATCAGAAGCGGATTTTAGGCGTATCAAGCGGGCGGACTTAAATGTATATCGCCAAAAGTTATTTCGATGCGGAGAACAATAGGTATTTTTAGTACTGTGTGACCAGTGCTATTCAAACCTATGCCACACTTCCGCCCCTCAAAAGCCATGGTAAGACCACATGCAACAGGGGGCGGAGGACTTAACCAAGATGCTGCAGCACTGTTGCGCGGGCGATAAATCGCGCGAGGCTGAGCTATTTGGGCATATTTACCCGGTGCTGCGCGGCATGGCGCGTAAGCAGATGCAGGTCAACCACGGCATGACCTTGCAGGCTACCGATATTGCGCATGACGCTTTTATGCGGCTTTTGGATCAAGATAAAGCGAATTGGAAAACGCGGGCGCAGTTTTTTGCGGTTGCCTCCACCATTATGCGCCGGGTCGTAATCGATTATTTGCGCGAGCGCGCCGCAATTAAGCGGGGCGGCGATGTGCACAAGCTTTCCTTGGACGCGATGACCGACTCGGACTTGCCGGCTGCAGAACAATCCGACACCGACTGGCTCAAGCTAGATTTTGTGCTCAACGAACTCGAACAGTTTGATGCCGCCAGCGCACGCTTAGTGGAAATGCGCTACTTCATGGGCATGACGGTGGCAGAGATCTGTGCCGCCCTGAATGTTTCAACCTCGACGATTGAACGCCAATGGCGCTTCACGCGCGCATGGCTACAGCAAAAGCTCATTGCGGCCTAATCGGGGCGTGTTGATTGGATTGGCAAGCAGCGAATAGTAGCGAATCGTTGTGCAATGCGGCAGCGCGGTCGAATTGCGTCGAAAATGAATTGCAACTGACGCAGCTCTGGGCTAGTTTCAGCAGCGAAGTATCCCAATCTTGGTGAGGATTTACGGATGGAAAAAAGTAGCAGTTTATTAATGCTGGCGGGCCTAATTTTTGCAGATTTCAGCGCTGCAGCAAGCCTACGCACGGCACCCGATGGCGGCGTCATTGCCGGTGTTTATCGCGGCATGGTGCCGGTGGCAAAGTTCGACGTTTCGCCGCCTTTGAAGGATATTCCGCCGATACCGGTTTATTCTGGGCCTTTGCGATTAGAGCGTGAAAAGGAAGAATCACCCACGGGCTTAGAATGGTTGACCGCAAGTTTCCCCCAACCGCCTGATTTGCGAGTGCAGTCGCAAAAGGGGCCGTTCCCGGCAATTCCAAATCCGATTATTTCTTTCGACGCGCAAAGCAATATATCCGGTGTCAACCCCCCCGATCCGGTCGGGGATGTCGGTCCGAATCACTATGTCGCAATGAGCAATAGCTCGTTGCAAATGTTTAATAAGTCGGGGGTTTCAGTGCTAGGGCCCGTCAACATCAACACGCTTTGGGCAGGTTTTGGTGGCGCATGTCAAACGGAAAACTCTGGTGATCCGGTGGTGTTGCATGATCAATTTGCGGATCGTTGGATTATTACGCAATTTACTTCAGCAGGCCCGACCTGGTTTAACTGCGTCGCCATTTCCCAGACCCCCGATCCAACCGGCGCCTACTTTCGCTATGCATTTACCACGGGGGGGAATTTCCCCGATTATCCCAAGTACGGCGTTTGGTCCGACTCTTATTTGATTAGCACCCGCGAATTTACCGGTGCTGGCGGTCCCTTCGCGGGCATTGGTGCGTATGCCGTCAATCGGTCAGATTTGATCGCGGGCAATCCGACCCCAAGAGTTTTAAGCTTTATCGTGCCGCCAGGAGCCGCACCGTTTAACACAGGCGACGGTCTATTACCCGCTGATATTGATGGTTCCACCCTGCCACCGGCCGGAACCCCTGCGTTTTATTTAGGTTCGATGGACGCAGGAGGGCCGTATAACGCGCCACAGGATGCGTTGACGCTTTGGAAGTTCGTCATAAATTACACAACTCCTGCAAACTCCTCGTTTACTTTAGCAAATACGATTCCGATATCTACCTATGACACGGTTTATCCGTGTACGCCTTCGGCGCGCGAATGTTTGCCGCAACCCGGTACCGCGACCAAAATCGACATTTTGTCCTATCGTCAGCGGACGCTAAATCGTTTGGCCTATCGAAATTTTGGCACCCATGAAACTTTGGTCACCAATCAATCGGTGGAAGCGGCTCCCAACATGGCGGGCATTCGTTGGTGGGAACTGCGCAATCCCAACGGCATTCCGGTCATTTTTCAAGAAGGGACTTATGCACCTGGTGTCACCGATGGCATCCATCGCTGGATGGCATCTGCGGCGATGGACTCGTCTGGCAATCTCGGCTTGGGCTTCAGCGCGACAAGCCCAACCATGTTTCCAAGCATTTTCTACACCGGGCGCTTAGCTAGCGATCCTCTCGGAACGTTGCCGCAAGGGGAAGCCGTCATTGTTACTGGCACCGGCTCAAACACCGGCGGCGGCAGCCGTTGGGGGGATTACACTTCGTTAAACGTCGACCCTAGCGACGATTGCACTTTCTGGTATATCAATCAGTACACGCCCGTGACCAGCGCATCTGGCTGGCGCTTACGTGTCGGTGCATTTCGCTTTAATGAATGCGGCACGCCGACATTCACAATGAATGTGGCACCGACAACGCAGACGGTTTGCGCCGGGTCCAGTGCTGCTTACACGGCGAATTTGGGGAGCATCTCGAGTTTCAATTCGCCAGTTACTTTGAGTAGTACTGGGCAGCCGTCCGGCTCTAGTGTTATTTTCGCGACGAATCCTGTGCCCAATTTGCCAGGTAGTAGCGGAGTTAGGGTTAACACGACGCCTGCCGTTGTCGCTGGCAGCTATTCGATTGTTATTGATGCGGTAGCCGCTGGCCCAATTACGCGAACCAGCTCGGTAGGTTTGGTTGTGCAGACACTTGCGCCCACACCACCGGTGTTGAGCATGCCAGCGAACGCGGCCATTGCAGTAACCCAATCGCCGACGCTGAGCTGGGCTGCTGCGCCGCAAACCTCAAGCTATCTGGTCGAACTCTCAACGACAGCCGCATTTACTAATTTGGTCGCGCAGCAAGTAGTGACTGGAACAAGCTTTACCCCATCCGTTACATTGCTCAGTAGCACGCAATATTTTTGGCGCGTCTCTGCGCGCAATTCCTGCCCGGTTGCGCCAGCGTCTTCGATATTGTTTAAAGATGGTTTTGAGAACGCACAAGGTGGAAGTGCGACGTCCAGCGTCTTTAGTTTTACCACGCAATCAGGCCCAGGTGATTGTAGTACCGGCACGCCTACCGTCGTTTTTAGCGACGATATGGAAAATGGGGCGCCAGGCTGGACACACTCAGCAGCGACTGGTACCGACACATGGGCAGTTTCAACCGCTTTCCCAGCGGCGGGCTTGAGCGCTTATCGTGGCGTAGCTCCCACCACGCAAGCAGATCAACGCTTGGTATCGCCAGCAGTTGTGGTGCCGAATGGCGCGAATCAGCGTTTCTTGAGCTTCAGTCAGCGTATTGCGATGGAGCCGAACGCTGCTAACTGTTTTGACGGTGGTGTTTTGGAGGTAAGCATTGATGGTGGTACCACGTTTACTCAAGTCACTGCTGGCATCACTGGCGTGCCCTACACCGGCACGGTCGATGCCGGTAATCTCGCACTTGGGGGGCGACTAGCTTGGTGTGGTACGCGACCGCATACGGTTACCGCGGTTGATTTGGCACCCTACGGTGGGCAGACAGTGCAGTTCCGATATCGTTTGGGTAGTGATACTGGCGTGAATCTTGTCGATGGCTGGAACATCGATAACGTTCGAGTTATCAGCTGTACGCCGTAATGCGTTGAGATCTAGAATGCAAAACGCCCGGTTCTGCCGGGCGTTTTTCATTCAAAATATTTGCTTTGCGAATATACCGCGAAAAAATCCGCGATTGCTTTTCTACGCCGCCCCTGCCTCCAATCCCTCCCAGCGCGCATAAGCCACACTCAAGCGGCCAGCCAAATCGGCAAGTTCAGCGTTCGCCGCCAAGACCGCACTTTGCGGTTGTTTAAAAAATTCCGGCGCGGTCATGGCTTCGCCGAGCGTTTTTTGCCGCGTTTCCATCGTTTCTATTTGCTTGGGTAGTTCGCCTAACTCTTTGATTTCTTTGAAGCTGAGCTTGCGTTTTGCTGCCGCATTCGGGGCGGCTTGCGAATTTGCGCCTGGGGAAGAACTAGCTGGACGTGCGTTTTGAGTGCGTGGTCGCTCGCGCAACCAATCAGCGTATCCACCCGCAACCTCAACTACTCTGCCATCGCCTTCAAGGACTAGCGAGCTAGTCACGACATTATCCAAAAACGCGCGGTCGTGGCTTACCAAAATGACGGTGCCAGGGTAGTCGGCGAGCAATTCTTCCAATAAATCCAACGTTTCTAAGTCCAAGTCATTGGTCGGTTCATCAAGCACCAGTACGTTAGAGGGTTTTAGAAATAATTTCGCCAGCAATAATCGGTGGCGTTCGCCGCCGCTCAAGCGCGTGATCGGTGCGCGTGCGCGTTCTGGAGAAAATAGAAAATCCTGTAGATAGCCCAAAATATGTTTGCGGTTGCCGTTAATCTCAACGAATTCTTGACCATCAGCAACGTTATCTAGGGCATTGAGCTTATCGTCGAGTTGGCCGCGCAGCTGATCAAAATAGGCAATCTGCATATTGCTGCCCTGCGTCACGCTACCGCTGCTCGGTTGAATTTCGCCCAAAATCAGCTTGAGTAGCGTGGTCTTGCCGGCGCCGTTCGGGCCAATTAAGCCGATGCGGTCGCCGCGCTGAATTGCTGCGGTCAAATTGCGCACGATAGTACGGTTGCCAAAAGCGAAGGACATCTCTTTGATATCGATGACGCGTTTGCCGGAATTTTCCGCAATCGCTGAGGCGAGTCGGACTTGCCCGGTTTGTTCCCGCCGTTCGGAGCGCTCTTTGCGCATGTTTTTAAGCGCGGTGACTCGGCCTTCGTTGCGCACGCGTCTGGCTTTGATGCCTTGGCGAATCCAGATTTCTTCCTGCGCCAGTTTTTTATCAAACAGCGCGTTTTCTTGAGCCTCTGCGTGCAAACGCTCTTCTTTGCGACGCAGGAAATTATCGTAATCGCCTGGCCAGCTGGTTAGCTTGCCGCGATCAATTTCTAAAATTCGTGTTGCCAGTGTGCGTAAAAAACTGCGGTCGTGGGTAATAAAAACAACACTGCCGCCAAAATCTTTTAGGAATGTTTCCAGCCAAGCAATGGCCTCAATGTCTAGATGGTTGGTCGGCTCGTCCAGTAGCAGCACGTCCGGCGCGGTCACCAAAGCTTGTGCTAGCAATACCCGCCGCTTCATACCGCCAGACAAACCCGCAAAAGCCAATTCGCCATCTAGTTGTAAACGCGTCAGCACTTGCGAAATACGCGATTCCAGCTGCCAGCCATCGTGCGTATCGATGTAATTTTGCGCCTCATGCATACGCTCCAAATCTGGATCGCTGCTATGGCTAAGTTCGTGAAATTCTTCTACTGCACGCCCCAACTCACCAAGGCCAGAGGCAATGATATGCTCAATGCTGCCTTCCGTATCGGGCGGCACTTCTTGCGCCAAAGTAGCGACCCGGCAGTTACTGCGCGCTTCGCCGTCGTCGGGCTTGAGCAAGCCCTGCATTAAGCGCAGCAAGGTAGATTTGCCAGCGCCGTTGCGTCCGATAATCGCGACACGTTCGCGTGGTTCTAGGCTGAAGTTGACTTTGTCTAACAGCAGCGGACCGCCCACGCTGAAGTCCAGATTAACTAATTCTATAAGTGCCATGACGTTTTCCTCTTTTAACGGATTCTGGCTTAGAGTCTGTGAACGCGCACTTGGCGCGGAATTTTGGAGCCACTCGATGAATGTCAAATTGAAAATATTTTCTGCTGCCTTGCTTGGTTTGCTGCTTAGTGCGCCGATATTCGCTCAGGGTATGTCGGGCAAGTTGGGTGGCGGTGATGAGGAGGAGGTAAGCCAAGAAGACGCCGATGCCGCCGAGGCTGAAGCTCAGGCTGCCGAGGCAGAGGCAGAAGCCGCGCAGGCAGAGGCCGATTTGGCCGACGCACAATCAGAGCAAGCGGACGCACAATCAGAGCAAGCGGACGCAGAGGCAGAGCAAGCGGAGGCAGAAGCAGAGCAAGCCGAGGCAGAGCAAGCCGAGGCAGAGGCTGACCAAGAACAAGATGAAGACACCGAGGAATTTTAGTTGCGTGTTCGCTTAGCTTTCCATTGGCGATAACTTTCCGTTGGCGATAAATTGAGAAGCTGAAACGGCGTTCCTTTCAGGTTTATTTCAAATCGGGTTTGCAGTGCCGCAAGCCCGTTTTTATCACGTCACGTGATAAATTCAGCGCTTATCTGACTTTGTGCTGTTCAATGACTCTCTGCGCCAATCCGCACCACCATCACGACGCATCGGCTTTAATCGAGGAGGTTCGCGAAAAGTGCGCTGCGCTTGGCCTGCGCTTCACGCCATTGCGCGAAAAAGTTTTGGAATTAATCGCCAACGCCAGTGGGCCATCCAAAGCCTATACGTTGCTTGAACAACTTCGCACTGAGCACGACAGCGCCGCGCCACCAACCGTGTATCGGGCGCTGGAATTTTTGCTTGAGCATGGTTTTGTGCATAAAGTGGAAAGCATCAACGCATTTGTGGCCTGCCCACACCCAGGTGGCACGCATTTGGCGCAGTTTTTAGTATGCGATCAATGTGGCACGGCCATCGAGCTTGAAGGTGAGATGCTGCCTAAGTTGCTGACTGAGCTTGCTGTGGCACAACATTTCTCCGCCGAGCGCTTAGTAGTCGAAGTTCATGGGCGCTGTATTAACTGCACCCGGCCGCTGCAGCTATTAACGCCTCCGGATCAAAATCAGCGCAAGTCAATTACCAAACGCACCGCCAAGCCAGAGGCTACGGCGCGTGGCTAACCGCGCCGATTTATTTGCTTTGCTTGAGCGCACCGCGGCTCGCTCGGCCTCAGGCAAGTTAAGTTTGGGGGATGTCGTCAGCGATCTAAAAGACGCTAGTTTTTGTTTTGTCGGCATCTTGGTCTGCCTGCCGTTTTTGGTACCGCTGCCGGTTTTGGGGCCGCTGACGATCCCGGGTGGATTAGCAATTGCCGCACTTGGTTGGCAAATGTTGCGCGGTGCCAGCGAAATTCGGCTGCCCAAAAAGTTCGCTTCGATTCAATTAGGGGAATCTGCCTGGCGCGGGTTACTGAAAGCGTGCCAAAAGGTGCTTGGTATTTGTGACCGCTTCGCCAGGCCGCGATTACAACACTGGGTTGACGGAGCGCGCGGCGAATGGATCGCCGGTGCTTTTGTATGCTTAGGGGGCGTATTACTCGCCATTCCGATGGGTGGCGTGGTGCCATTCAACAATACGCTGCCTGCACTATCGGCAATTTGCGCCTGTGTCGCATTGCTGGAACGCGACGGCCTATGGTTCGTTTTTGCTGGTTTTTGGTTGATTGCCACACTAATTTATTTTGCACTGGTGGCGTATTTGCTTATCTATTTTGGCGCGGAGTTTAAAGTTTGGCTCGCGTTGCATATGCCTAGCTGGCTTTAACGAGGTACTTGCATGGATGTCCGGGCATGGTAGAGGGCGTGGAATGGTTAGCTCGACCACTGAATATGTTGCTGCGAATGCTGCTGTGGTTGTGCTGGGAGCTTTGCGTCGAAATCATTTGCTGGTCCATTGGCTGGGTGGTGTGTAGAACGCTTACTTTTGGCAAGTTGCCCAACGTCAAACTGTCTGAGATTGATAGCCTGCATTGGGCCGAAGCGTTAGTCGTTGAAATGATTGGCCTTGCAACCCTTGCTTCGCTTATTTATCCGCTTGTCGATTTGATTTAGCGAAGGCTAGCCGAACCATGCACTTTGGCCTTTCCGGGCTGGCTCGTGTTGCCGTTAAGATGATGCCTTGATGAGCATTCGGAGCCCGCTTAGCCGTGCCACCCCGCACCTTAACCCTAGAAGAATCAAATAGTTCCGGTGCCCGGGTGCCGGAAACCGCCGCACTTATTGGGCAAAGCCCGGAATTTTTAGCGTTGCTTGAGCATGTTTCGCTGGCTGCGGGCTTGAATCGGCCGGTGCTGCTGATTGGCGAACGCGGCACCGGCAAGGAGCTGATTGCTGCGCGTTTGCACTATCTGTCCAAGCGCTGGGATCGGCCGCTAGTGAAGCTCAATTGTGCCGCGTTGGCGGAGTCATTATTGGAAACTGAGCTTTTTGGCTACGAACCCGGCGCATTCACGGGTGCAACGAAAAAGCACCCCGGCCGCTTTGAGTTAGCGCACACGGGCACATTATTTTTGGATGAGCTAGCCTCAATGAGCCCGCGTGTGCAGGAGAAATTGCTGCGTGTTTTGGAGTACGGCGAATTCGAACGCGTGGGTGGCCGGGAAACCTTGCGTGTGGACGTGCGAGTCGTGGGCGCGACCAACGCAAATTTGCCAGCCATGGCGGCGAGCGGTGAGTTTCGTGCAGATTTATTGGACCGCTTAGCGTTCGATGTGATCACCTTGCCGCCATTGCGGGCACGATTGAGCGACATCGTGCCGCTGGCCGAGCATTACGCCACGCGCATGACGCTTGAGCTGAAACGCGAGTTCTTTGCCGGTTTTAGTCCCGCAGCCCAGGCAGCGCTGGTTGCCTACCCGTGGCCTGGCAATGTGCGCGAGCTAAAAAACGTCGCCGAGCGCGCGGTTTATCGGATGAGTGAACCTAGCGAAGCGATTGAATGCGTGAATTTCGACCCGTTTGCGAGTGCATACGCAGCAAAAGCAACTTCGCCCAGGATACCGGCGCCTATCGACCAAGGCACCAACACAGTATTGGATTCGAACGTGCCGTGCGACGAAGCAGCGCAGCCGGAAGTAGCAGATATTCCGTTCACCGTGCCATTCGCCATCGGTTTAGAGCAAGAAGTGCAGGCATTGGAACTCAAGCGGCTGCAGCAAGCCTTGGATGCGGCGCGCTTTAATCAGCGCAAAGCGGCCGAGCTTTTGAAACTTAGCTATCACCAGCTGCGCGGTTATTTACGCAAATACAAATTGGGTGCAGATAATTAGTTAGCTTAGCAAAATCCCAAAGGCGGAAATATTGCGAAGCAGAAACGAAGTTTTTATAAAGCGCTTGTGTCGATTCCGCCTCATTGCGCGCGACACGTTCCAATTCGTTCCAACTGCAGCACGCCCTGCAATGCCCGCATCGCGAGTGCCGCTTGGGAATCAATAAATTGGTAACGCACGCTCAATTTATCGCAGGTGGTGAAGTCGAGTATGGCCTCGCCTATGTCCAGAGTTGAAGTTGAACTGTGCTGATCGCGCCGAGCCCCGAGGGTGCGATAAATGCGGGCGCTGATGCGGTTTGGATCACCGACGATGTCACTGGCTTGCAGCGTCAACCAAAGCTGCTTGGCGCTGTCACCCGCCGCACCTTGCGGATCAATGCTAAACCACCCGGCGAATAGTGTGCCTTGATTGAACACCGTCATAATGCCCTGGCCGGCAAAACAGAAAGAATTCAATGCAAACGCCGACGGAATATGAGTTTGCATGGTAGTCAATTCGTGTCCAAATTAAGCTCAAAAAAAAGTTTCACACCACTTTAAACCGAGCAATAAACGATTTGTCGCGGAAGCGCCTAAAAACCGGCATTATCCTAAAAAAAGCAGTTGACCGCTAATTATCTTCGATACAGCTATGAATAAATTATAGAAAATGGATATTTCGAAGTTCAGCTAAAGGGAAGAGCGCTACGAACAAGGTGCTACCGGCGGCTATTGCGCTTTTGCGCTGCTAAACCTCAAAGCTATCGCAGAGAGGTAATTTAATCCAACCTTTGATCGCTTCCGGCAAACCAACTTACTTTTCCCTTTCGAACCGGCGTGCTCCAAATAAATGGCACGCCGCCGGTGTTGCAATTCAGGCAGGTGATAAAGTTTTTCGCGGAACTGGCATGCATTGAAAATCCACTGACGCCAGGACTGTGCGGGTGATCAGTGCCAATTTTGAGCATTGCATCCCCGGCAAGTACGTAGAACCGACCCGGATCGCTCGCATCTTGATAGATCTGATTTTGTTCTGAAGTGCCGTTGACTGAAAGCACCAATGACGTTCGAACAAAATATTCAATATTTTCGCGATAGCTAAATTTTTTTGCTAGCTGCTTACCCCATGCCCGATCTTTGCGTGTAAGGGTGTAAGCAGTGAAGGACTGGCTAAAATTTGCCGTGTATAAAATGGCACC
>JAYTAO010000485.1:0-2982 GCA_043737435.1 Rhodanobacteraceae bacterium
AGGTGCTAGACACGATTGCCGCTTACAGCTCTAGCGCACCGATTGCGCGGATTTATCAAGGCGAGCGTGTGCTCAACGTCGGCTTGGGCTTATCGGAAATTAGCCCGTTGCTAGACCCGGAATCCTTGGGCGAATTACGCCTACAAAATGCTGCCGGCACAAGCGTGCAGCTTGCCGCATTAGCGGAAATTCGTATGGGCGAGGGCCGCGAATCTCTCTCGCACGACGGCGGGCGACGACGACAAGTCGTCACCATCAATCCAAACACCAGCGATATCAGCACATTTGCAGCAAAACTTCGAACCGCGGTCACCGCAGTCAAATTGCCAGCCGGTGTAGCAATCGAAATTGCGGGCAGCAGCGACGCCGCACATGCCGCAGCATTAGAGCTGGCTAAGCACTGCATCGTCGCGCTGCTGCTCATTTCAGTGCTCCTTGCGTTCGCGCTTGGGCCGGGTAACGCCGCCTTGGTGCTATGCACGACACCCTTCGCCCTGATTGGCGGCTTAGTGGCAGCGTGGTTTACCGGCAAATTGCTCAGTATCGGCGCGCTGGTCGGTTTTGTGACCTTGTTTGGCATTGCCGCACGCAACGCGATATTGCTACTTGCGCATTATGAGCACAGTGACGACGCCACCCCAGGCACATCTAACAGCCATCTTGTGCTAGCAGCCACGCAAGCTCGCTTCACGCCCATTTTCTTAACCGCATTGGTAACCGCACTTGCGCTGGTACCGTTGGCGCTAGAAAGTGGCGAAGCCGGGCGCGAAGTACAAGGGCCCATGGCGCAGGTTATATTGGCCGGACTCGTTACTTCCACGATTTTGAATTTACTGATATTTCCTTGCGTGTTAGCGCGTTTCGGCGCGAAGAAAGCTGAAGTTAACTAGTTTGTAGCTGCGCGGCTAAAGCGGCGGAAACACCGCACTAAATCTGGCACCGCCCAATTCGGGCGAGCGATCAATATTGAGCTGGCCTTGGTAGCTTTCCATGACATTGCTGACCGTGGAAAGCCCGATACCGTGGCCATGCACGCGCTCATCGCCGCGTACGCCGCGCTTGAGCATGTCGTCCATTTTGGCTTCGGGAATACCCGGACCATCATCTTCAACGCAAATCTCTAAGCCCATGCGGCGGGACTTGACGTTGCCGATTTGGCGCGTCGTCAGCACCACGCGTGATTTCGCCCACTTGAAACCGTTGTCCAAAAGATTTCCTAACACCTCCATGACATCGCCCAACTCACCGTGAAAACGCGCCGCTTCATCCAGCTCAAACTCGCACAGCACGCCTTTGACGGCATAGACTTTTTCCAGACTCTGCACGATTTCTTCGGCGTTTTTGTCGATCGCCATCGGCGCAGCGAAGGTTTTGTGTCCGCTCGAGGCCGCGCGCGCCAACTGGTAGGCAACAATTTCATTCATGCGCCGGATTTGCTCTTCCGTGCCTGCGATCAGCTGGGGTTTTTCTGGTTCGCTATCAAGCAAACCCCGCATTACCGCCAGCGGCGTTTTTAGGCTGTGCGCCAAATCGCCAAGGGTGTTGCGGTAGCGCTTTAGGTTGTCGCGCTCCGCTCCAATCACGCGATTTAAGCTGTTGGTTAATCCGGCTAGCTCAGAAGGGTACGGGCCGATGAGCTCCTCAGCAGTACCGCGTTCGACCTCGGCCAATTCCCTCGCGACGTGGCGCAATGGATTCAAGCTCAACCGTAGTAACAAGCCTTGTACAAAAAGCAACAAGAAACCGAAGCCACCCAGGTATTTGGTAAGGGTGCTGCGAAACGCCGCCTTTTGCTGCAGCAAAGACCGCTCCGTTTCGGCCACAAAAAAAGTATAAGTTATCGCTGGCGCTGCATTGGCGGGCTTGTTCGGCGCGTCGTCCTCGAAAGTAACGCCCGCGCTAAACACATACATATTGCCGATGGCCTCAGTTGCAACCGGGCCGTTGAACGAAAATTCCCCCGGCGTGAGCGCTTCAGTGAAGGGCATATCGCGGCCGAGCGCGCTGGGCGAAAGCCAATAAAAATTTGGGCCGCGTACACCCGCGTACAGGCCCGACGCCGGGCGGTCAAAATCAGCTTGGGGCATACGATCAGAAAGTAATAGCTTGCCTTTGACGTTGACATCACTTTCTTGCAGCAGGGAATAGAAATATCCCTGCAGGCGCAATTGGATCGCCTTGACCGCACTGCGTTCGAAAGCGCGATCTAGAGCCCAACCGGTTAGAGTTAGAAACGCCGACAGGGCAAGTGCGCTGGCGAAAATCAATCGTGTAGTAATTGCCGGAGTGCGCGCGCTTAAGAAACTACGAGCCGGACCTTTAGCCCGACCCGAAATGGTTTTATCTGATGCGGACCGCTCCGGGCCAGAGCCAGAACCAGAGCCCTTACCGGATTCCTGCGCCGACGCCATATCTTTTATCGGCGGGTGCGTTACGTACTGAAGGATCTAGCGCAGCTTTAAGGAGTCCGAGGAATCGCGAAACGGTAGCCCCGGCCACGCACGGTTTCAATCGGCTTCAAAGTGCCATCATTGTCAAGCTTTTTGCGCAATCGGCCAATAAACACTTCAATGACATTGCTATCTCGATCAAAATCTTGCTCGTAAATATGTTCGGTTAAATCACCTTTGCTAACCAACTCACCCGCATGCAACATCAAATACTCGAGGACTTTGTATTCATAGCTAGTCAAATCGATCACTTGACCATTGATGGCAACGGTTTGCGCAGTCGTGTCCATCGCAACCGGGCCGCATTCCAGCACCGGCTTGCTCCAGCCCGCAGAACGACGCACTAGAGCGTTCACGCGTGCAAGTAACTCTTCGATGTGAAAAGGCTTGACCAGATAGTCATCAGCACCGCTTTTCAGACCCTCAACTTTATCCTGCCAGCTTGATCTGGCGGTCAAAATCAGGATCGGATAGCGCTTCTGCAGTTCCCGTAACTTTTTTACGACTTCGATGCCCGACATTCTAGGTAAGC
>JAYTAO010000486.1:0-2981 GCA_043737435.1 Rhodanobacteraceae bacterium
GCGGCTTTAAACAAAGAAATTTCTGCGGGTGCTGCGCTCAATGTCGACGCGCAAATCGTATCCGGTTTGCTTAATGCTGGGCTAATCACGACCGATGGCAAAATTATCTATCGCATCGAAGATGGCATCCCGGTACTTTTGCCTGAAGAGGGCATCGCGACTGTGCAATTTAAAGACTTTCCCCGTGGATAAATGCCGCTTCAAGAGTCTTGACCTAGTAAAACATCGATAGTGCAAGGCTATGTTGCTTAAATTCGCTGCAGTTTTAGGCATTTTATTGTCTTGCTTTGTAAACCGATGCGCGCCAGCGCTGTTATTCTTAAAAACTAAGCTACTCTTGAATCAGACACGTGTTAAGGCCGTTGTGATCAATGCAGCGTAAAGGTGTGCACGAATGAGCAGTACTTACGAACCCAACAAGGTGATTGATCTGCAACAGCGGCAAGCGCTGCAAGCGGGTGTGCCTAATGAACGTTTTGTCGAGATTATTAAATCCCTGCGCGTCAGTGCGCTCAAGCGGGTAGGTGCAATGATCAGCGGCATGTTTGATGGCGTTGATGACGCGCTGTTTGATATGGCGGAAAAGGCCGAAAATAACTCTATCCAAACGCGTTTTTTTGATGGTATGCGCGAAGTGCGCAAAAAACGCCCGGCCATGGAGCGTGCTGCACAGGATGGCTTGAGCAAATGCTTTGCGGACTTTATCCAGCCCAACCGACGCGCGTTGGACGCGCAAAAACAGCAGGAAATTGGTCTTTCATTAATTGATGAAGCTGAGCTGGAAGAGTCGCTTGCTGGCTCAAGCATGGCGGGCAAAGCGGAAAATAAATCATCGCGCGTTTTATTTACGATGAATCAACGGCTCAGCGTGCTGGTAAATGGCGCCAAAATTAGTGATGACGATAATCCTGTCGGGCCAAAAAACATCATCAAAGCCTTCCAAAGTACGCTCAAAGAGCTGGAAGGCGAGATGCAAACGATTAAGCTGATTATCCTAAAATTATTTGACAAACACGTCGTTGGCAATTTGGATGCGCTCTATGAAGAGCTTAATCAGCAGCTGATAGAAGGCGGCGTATTGCCCCAGCTGCGGCATGCGGGCATACAGCACCAGCGTAGGCCGGGCGGCAACAGTACCATGCCCAATGCAGGCAGCCAGGATGGCCTCAGCGCAGACCAATCGGTGGCGAGCGGTAATTTTGCGGCCAATAATTTTTCGACCAATGCTGGGCCTCAGCAGCAGGGCATGTCGGGTGGGCCGGGCGGTGGCAATGCGCAGGGCATGGGCGGCATGGGGATGCCGCAGGGCCAGCAGGGTATGAGTTTTACCGGCATGGGTGCTGGCGATTACGCAGGGCAATCACCAGAGTCTGCGCTACAGGCTGAAGTATTCAATTCGCTGCGCACTTTGCTTGCGGCGCGCCACGCCGGGTATGGCGGCCAGCAAAATTTTGCCAATGCCAATAACAATGCGGGTGCAAACGGCTACTCAGCATTTCAACCCACCGCACCCATGCAGCCCCAGGGGCCCACGCTTTCTGCCAGTGATTTAATCAACGCCCTTTCCATTTTGCAAAATCAGGCGGCACCGCAAAATTTCCAGCAAAATCAAGGCTTCGGGTTTGGCGTAGTAAACGCGCAAGCGGTCGCGCAGATTAAAGGTGAACTGATCCAGCAGGCCGAAAAGATCGGCGGTACGGATCACAAAGTTACTGCGGCAGATGAGGACACGATTGACCTTGTCGGCATGCTTTTTGAATACATTTTGCAAGATAAGAACTTGCCGGCTGAGATCCAGGCGCAGCTGGCCCGCTTACAGATTCCGTATCTGAAAGTGGCGATTTTAGACAAGCATCTTTTCGCCAAAAAAGAACACCCAGCCCGACGTCTATTAGATGAACTCGCGCAGGCGGGCGTGGGTTGGAGTGAAGAATCGGATAAAGATCATCGACTATTCCAGCGCATTCGCCAAATTGTCGAAAGCTTGCTGAAAGATTTTGATGAAGACACGGGTATTTTTGAACGCGAATATTTGTCGTTTGTCGAGTTTTTTGCCGGCCTGAAAAAACGTGCGGATGTTGCCGAACAGCGCACCACAGAAACCGCGCGCGGCCGAGAAAAGCTGCACACAGCACGCAAATTGGCGGCAAAAGAAATTTTGATGCGCATGGAAGGCAAGCCTGTGCCGGAAGTGATTCGGCATGTGCTAACCCGGCCGTGGGCGAATGTTTTAGTCTTAACATCCCTTCGCCAAGGGGAAAATTCGCATCAATGGCAGGCATCGTTGCGGGTGGCAGATGAATTAATTTGGAGTGCCCAGCGCAAAGAAAACGACGATGATCGCCAACGACTACGCGCACTGGTGCCGGAGTTAGAAAAAGCGCTGCGCCAGGGCTTGAGCTTAGTTGCGTATCAAGAGGCTGATGTCAACCACCTGATTGCCGAACTTGGCAAGCTTTACGCGGTTCTGCTTGAAGCGCCGATGCTGCGCGATATGGTCAATGATGACAGTGCCGCCGGTATGCCAACTTTTGACGACGATGAAAGCACCATGCTGATCGTCGAAGAAAAGGCTAAGTTCACGCCGCCGCCCAGCGCTAACGATGACACCAATTTTGTCGATGAAATCGTGCTGGGTGCAAAGGGCGAGGAAGATGATGACGAGAGCGAAGTTTTTGACGATGCTTATGTGGAAACGGCGCGCGCCATCAAAGTCGGAACTTGGGTCGAATTTCGCGACAAGACGGGCCATATTGAACGGGCGAAACTGTCCTGGATCAGCCCAATTAGCGCGAAATACTTATTTGTTAACCGCAAAGGGTTGAAAGTCGGTGATAAAACCGTTTGGGGTTTGGCGGCTGAATTGCGTGCAGGATCGGCAGAAATTCTAGAAGATGTGCCACTGTTTGACCGAGCGCTTGACGCTATCGTTGAACGACTAAAGAGCAGCGCCGCCGCACCTGCAGAGCGCGCAAGCGAAA
>JAYTAO010000487.1:0-7362 GCA_043737435.1 Rhodanobacteraceae bacterium
TTGTTCTCGGTAGTGTGCCGAGCCTGAACTTTTTCGGAAGCTTCATTTTGCTCGGTGGTGTTTTACTGCTCGGGCGGCGTTTTAGTTAAATAAAGACAGCGCCGAAGTGCCTAGGTAAATGTATTATTCGATTCAGGGCAATGGTCCACCGCTGTTATTAGTTCATGGATGGGCGATGCACGGGGGCATTTTTGCATCCTTAGTGCCCCTCTTAGAATCCCACTTTACAATTCACACCGTTGACTTACCGGGACATGGGCGCAGCTGTGCTCAGCGCTTTGCGCATGACGATACGCTAGCTGAGTTAGCTGCCTACCTAAGCAAGTTAGCGCCGACAATCCTTGTTGGTTGGTCATTAGGCGGTGCCATCGCTACAGAGCTTGCTCTGCACTTCGCAGCTAATGTGCGTGCAGTTGTGTTGATCGCTAGTTCACCGTGCTTTGTAGCAACTGTCGATTGGCCGAGCGGCATGCCCAGAAACGCACTTAGGGGATTTGCCGAAGAGCTAACTCGGAACTGGGAAGTGGTGGTTGATCGTTTCCTTGCGCTGGAGGCAATGGGTTCGCCTAACGAACGAGCAGAATTAAGATGGCTGCGTGCGGTGGTGTACGCGCGGGGCAAACCGGATCTCGACGCGCTTGTGTCAGGGCTGACCATGCTAGAAAGCATTGACTTAACCGCTAGACTACCGGGGCTGAGCGTACCAAGTCTGTGGCTAGGTGGCCGCCGTGATCGCATTGTGCCACCGCAGTCCATCATCGCCGCCGCTAGACTCAGCGGGGGCCGGGCTGAAACGTTTGCTGCTGCGCATGCGCCATTCCTAACGCATCCTGAGTTGGTGGCAAATTGCATCATCGAGTTTGCCGCACACACTAAACCTAAGTGAACCAACATCACAATTCGGGAATTTTGCTAGCAATCAATAGCGAGTGGCGCTGAAGCAAGATCAAATTTGAGCGCCGTACATTCAAGCGCCGCTAGGATCGCGGTACTTTCGAACTGTAGAGCAAGCGCATGACCGCCAACGATATTCATCAAATGATTGCCGCCGGGTTGCCGGGCAGCGAAATCCACGTCGAAGGTGCAGACGGTGTACATTTTGAAGCGCGCGTTGTTTCGGAACTGTTTTTTGGCAAATTACCGTTGGCCCGGCACCGTATGGTCTATGCCTGCTTGGGCGACAAAATGGGCGGAGCAATTCACGCCTTGGCGCTCAAAACGTTGACCCCGGATGAGGCCTAAAAACATGCCATTCAAAATGAGTGTTACCGGCGGCGTGCCCCTGTATGGTTCTGTGCAAATTTCTGGTGCTAAAAACGCAGTGTTGCCCATCTTGTGCGCGGCGCTGTTACCGGAGGAGCCGGTCACCATCCGCAACGTGCCGCACCTACACGATGTAACGACAACCATTGCCTTGCTGGGGCAAATGGGGATGAAATTCATCATTGCTGATGATGCGTCATTACAAGCCGACCCCCGTGGCGTACACAGTACAGTGGCTCCCTATGAGCTGGTAAAGACCATGCGTGCTTCAATTTTGGTGCTGGGCCCGCTGTTGGCCAAATACGGTCACGCAGAGGTTTCTTTGCCGGGTGGCTGCGCCATCGGTGCGCGCCCGGTGAATTTACACATCAAGGCCATGCAAGCGCTCGGTGCCGAGGTGCACGTTGAAAATGGCTTCATCCGCGCTACCGCGAAAAAACTAGTAGGTGCACGGATTTTGATGGATGTTGTGACTGTTACCGGAACCGAAAACGCGATGATGGCTGCGGTGTTGGCCAAAGGCACAAGCGTGATTGAAAACGCAGCACAGGAGCCTGAAATCGTCGATTTAGCTGATTTCTTGAATGCAATGGGCGCGAAAGTCAGCGGGGCAGGCACCAATACCATCACGGTTGAGGGCGTTCAACGCATGCACGCGGCAGAGTTTTCAGTGGTAGCAGACCGCATTGAAACCGGTACTTTTTTGGTCGCCGCAGCGATGACCGGCGGCAAAGTACGCACCACGCATGCGCGTCCAGGCACACTTGACGCTGTGCTGGCAAAGTTACAGGAAGCGGGTGCGCATATCAGTACAGGCGTTGATTGGATCAGTTTGGATATGGGCGGACGACGTCCGAAAGCAGTCGATGTAACGACCGCGCCTTATCCGGCGTTTCCAACGGATATGCAGGCGCAGTTTTGCGCGTTGAATTGCGTTGCTGAAGGCGTAGGTACGATTACTGAAACGGTGTTTGAAAATCGCATGATGCACATTCCAGAATTAATGCGTCTGGGAGCTGACATTCGCCTGCACGGTCATTCGGCAACCATCCATGGGGTGAAGCAACTCTCAGGTGCGCCGATGATGGCAACTGACCTGCGCGCCTCCGCTTCTCTAGTTTTGGCAGCACTTGCGGCGCAGGGCGAAAGCGTTATTGATCGGATTTACCATATAGACCGCGGCTACGAGCATATTGAAAGCAAGTTTGGTGGCTTAGGCGCGCAAATTCGACGTTTGTAGAATATGAAACGAGTCAAATCCACGTTTACGTATTGCTGACAAGCCGCAAAAAGAACTAGCGTGCTAGCTGACTAGCGCGAGTTGCTTCGTTTTTTGACTAGAGATGCCCTTTATTCAAAGCCGTTGCTAAAAATCCTTTCATCCAAGATCGCCAGCCCAGCACTGCTCGCCGAGTTGTAGTTGATATCCGCAGCCTTGCTCGCGGTAATCGTGCATCTGCGTGCGGCCGACACCGTTAGCGTGGTGCCGTTGATGCTGCAATTGGCGTTGTCGCTGCTGTAACTCTCCGCGCCGCTGCCGCTGCCGCTGCCGCTGGTGCTGCTCAGGGTGGCGGTTTGACCGACGTTTAAGCTGGTGGCAGTTGAGCCCGCCGTTAACGCAGCTTGGTTGGTGCGGTTGATGGTGATGGGCTGCGAGAGCTGTGAGGCCGGGCTGAAGTTAGCGTTGCCTGTTTGATTCGCAGCGATGGTGCAGGTGCCCGCCGTGACGATGGTGACCGTCGCGGCGCCCGCCGTACACACGCTTGTTATAGTCGAACTAAAGGTCGCGGACAAACCGGAGCTGGCTGTGGCGCTCACAGTGAAGGTACCGCTTGGTAGGTACGTTACCGGGCCGGGATTGGTGCCAAAGGTGATGCTTTGCGCGCCTTGTCCGATGGTGATGTTTTGTGTGACTTGTGGTGGATGCTCACGCGTCGTCCCCACGCTGTGCCGGTTTGCGCCGGCGCACTCATTCGAAACCGTCGCCAAAAAGTTGCAGGCTGGGGCGTACGACCACTGGGACCGGCGGTCCTCTGCCGAGGCTGTTGCGCGCGGTGATTGCGCAGTCGTAAACGGTCCCGTTGCTCAAAGGCAGCAAGACCAGCGGTGAGGCTGACTGGGTAAAGCTGAGCGAACCCGGCATGCACAGCGCACGGTAGTCGAGAATTGGCGCGCCGAGTAGTGGCGGGTCGAAGGCTAAACCGCTGCCATCATCGGCGTTGACGACACCGGGATTACGGATTTCGCTTGGCACCGCCAAAGGCGTGACGCTGGCCGGCGCCGAATTCCCGCTGGTGCCAGCAACATTGGTCGCGCGCACCGTGCAGTTGTCATAGTTGTTTCCGTTGCTGAGCCCGGTAAGCCATAAGGGCGACGATGTGCCGGTCACGGTGTTCTGATTGCCCGGTGGACAACGCAGGGTGTAGCTGGTGATCGCCGCGCCGCCATCGAATGCGGGCGCGGAAAAATCGAAGCGCGCAGAAGCGTTGTAAGGGGTGGCGACCAGAGCCGTCGGCGCGTTCGGCACCGTCCGCGGCGTGACGGAAAACGCCGCGATTGCGCCGATGCCATACCCAGTGATGGCGGCCAGTCCGCAGCTGTAGGGCGTCCCGTTGACCAGCCCGCTGAAACCTAGCGGCGATCCGCTGCCTTGCGTCGTCAGGGCGCCCGGCTGACAGGCGAGCCGATAGCTGCTGATAGGCGCACCGCCATTGCTCGTCGGCGCGATGAACGTGACGCTGAACTGTGCAACGCCGGCCGTCGGAACCAGCTGCAGGGGTGCGGAAGCCGGGCCGAGGGGGGTTGCGATCACGGGTGCGGACTCGGCACTCGTAGCCGATGAGGTCAGCGTGCGCAGTGTGCACGTGTGGGGCACGCCATTGGTCAGACCGGCGACGACGATGGGTGCATTGACGATCAGCGCGCCGGGCGCGCACTGCGCGCTGTAGCCGGTGATCGGACCAGCGGCATTGACTGCAGGGGGCGTGAAGGCCAGCGAAATCTGCTGATCTCCGGGCGTTGCAGTGATCGATTGCGGCGCTTGCGGCACGGCGAGGGCGGTCGCCGTCACATCGTTGCCCGCGCCGCCGGTGTACGAAATTCGCCAGGCGGTTTCACCCTGATAAATCAGGCTGCCTTCGGGCACGCCCGAAAACGCGCCAAGCGCCGCACCGGCACCGGTGATGTCGACCAGCGTAATCTGCGTGCCGGGAGCATTGGGCGCGACGAAGTCAAGCACCAGGTTTGCCCCGCCCAGCGTTGCCGAGACCGCGCGAACCTGGTCGCGCGCGCCGCCGTTGATCGCCAGCCTGAGCGTCGCACCGCTGGCCATCGGCAATGTTTGGGTCTGCAACAAGACGCCGACGGCCGCCCCGGCTGACGGGCGCAGCATTCCGCCGCTCTGCACCGTCGTGTTGCCATTGACCTGTGCGGCGCCGGCTAGCGCACCCCCGCTGGCGACCAAATATTGCCCGGCATCACCCCGGACGCGAGCAATACCCCGCCGTCCACGGTGGTGATGCCGGTGTGGGACTTCGTGCCGGTCCAGTGCAAGTTGCCGGTTCCGGTCTTGCGCACGGCCGCACTGCCGCTGCTTGAACCCGTAATTGTCGTATCGAACCCGTTGGTATCGAACACGGCCGCCGCATTGAAGGCCACCGCATTGGCAAGCACCAGCCCATTGGCATCGAAACGCAGCCGAGCGTTCGCGCCATCGAAGCTGATCGCACCCGTCCCGAAGGCCTCCGAGGTGCGCTCTGTTCCAGCCATACCTTGATAACCTTCCTACAAAGGCTCTTCGGGTCGACGTCGCCAGCGCTAGTATTCGTGGCATTGTTGGTCCGCGCCAGCAAATTAGTCACGATGTAGGGGGGATGGTCACGACGCTGTTAAAAATCAGGCTGGCGTCCACGCTGCCGTTCGTGGCAGCACATTCAAACAATCACAGCGGTGGCGCACAGCAACGAGCTCGTTTGCACGGCAACCGTAAGCGTGAATCCCGTAGCCTTAGGACGCAGCGCGGCGCGGATCGCGAAGGCGAGGCCAACTCGGTGCTTCTATGTTGAAGCTTTAATGAGGAAGTCTAGATAGCGGAAAAATTCTCGGCCGATGTTCGGGTGGTTTGAGGTAGTTTTAAGCGGCAGTTAACGAATCGAACTGCATCGCAGGAGTTCGCTTTAATGTTTTTTTTGACAAACAGCGCAAAATTAGCGAGGATGGGGCTATAAGTTAACGTTTTTTAACAGAGGGGTGTTTTTATGAAATTTATTAGGCCGATTAGCGCTTTATGTCTTACTTTACTCAGCGGCGCTTGCGCTACGATTACCCGGGGAACCAGCCAAGATTGGACTGTCACTACAGACCCTTCTGGAGCCACGGTATCGCTTAGCAACGGTGAGCGATGCACATCACCTTGCGCGTTGAAGCTAAAGCGTAAGTTCCCGTTCAAGGTCGAAATTTGCAAGCCAAATTTCGAGCCAATTGTTACCGACGTGCAGAGTTCCGTGAAAGGCGCTGGGGCTGCAGGCATGGCGGGCAATGTATTAATAGGCGGGTTGATTGGAATTGGTGTGGATGCCGGGACAGGCGCAAACAAAGACCTTATCCCCAATCCTTTAGCGGTCAAACTTGTTCCAGCAGCGCCCGGTTGCGTTACTCCAAATTTCCCAGAGGTCCCTATTAAGGGCCAAACACCTGGGGAACGCACTAAGCAAGCCGGGACTGCAACGCGCTAGATCCCAAACAAAACGCGGGTTAAGCCATCTCAATTGCTGCGAAAAAATTTTTTCGGAAATGCTTTTGAGGTTTCACTGCAGGATGCCCTACCACCAGCCTGCTCTGTCACACATTTGAAAATGCGCAAGATTCAATGTCACTTCATTCGGGAGCAACTTGCCGCCGGGCGATCTTGGCATCGCCAGCGCGAAGAACAACTTGGCTAGCCTGTTGCTCACTTCGAATCTGCTTTCGCAAGCGAAGCCACTGGTCGAGGCGGCACTGAAATTGCGTACCGATCAACTGCGCGCCGACAAAAGGATTGTTGGCGCTCATTCGACCCAGGTGCTGACATTTGCCTGCACGGTCATTCGGCAACTGTCCACGGGGGTAAAGCAACCCTCAGCTCCGTCGAAGTGGCAACTGACTTACGCGCGTTTGCATCCTTAGTGCTGGCAGCACTTGCAGCGCAGAGCGAAAGCGTGTTTGAACGGATTTATCATATCAACTGCGGCTACGGGCATATTGAAAGCAAGTTTGGCGGCCTAGGCGCGCTAATTCGGCGTTGATAGAAGTTGTAACGCCTCGATATTGGCAAGCTCCTGGAAAGTCAACGTTAAGCCTTGCAAAAGCGTTTTACCTTTAACCCGCGCCGCGCGCGCTGACCAGTTCCAGCTGCAGCTCAGGAATTTCCGGGTGACGGCTGTCTATTTGTTTGAGCAGGCTCAATCGGCGCTCGGCGGCATCTAGCGCACCAGCGGAAATTTTGGCGTGGATATCGCTGACCACGCTTTCCAGCAACTGCCCACGCAAGGAGTCCAACGCTTTATCCGGCCCCAGCGAACGTAGAGAACTCAAAATATTCGCAGCGTTCTCAAAATCGCTGCTTTCCACGCTTTGCCCGAGCTGTAGTTTGAGCGCGACACTTAGCCGTTCAATGCGTTCTGCAATGTCGCTGCCAGGGCCTAAACGCTGCACTTGCCGCAGCAAATCAAACGCGTTTGCGCCAGGTGGATCCAACAATGCGTTTTGCGCGATTGCGGCGTCAATATCGATCAGCAGCTGCATGCGCCGTGGATCATTTTCAGTGTTATCTAGCACGACCGGCGGCGGCGTTGCAACGCGGCTACCTGCGATTTTTGCTTCCAGTTTTGCCTTGACCGCCCGCAGCACGCTGGCGCTGGCGCCGCGCTCCGAAGCCTGCTGGATAAGCCTATCCGCCATATCGAAACTTGCGGCGGCAATAGCTTTTTCCGCCTGACTAATTAGCGCGCCAACGATTTTTTGCAACCCATCACGCGCAGGTGCATTTTTTGGATCCAAGGCCAAAACGGCGGTAAAAAGATCGGCAGCACTTTGCCCTTGCGGCGAGGTTAATTGACCGGC
>JAYTAO010000488.1:0-2969 GCA_043737435.1 Rhodanobacteraceae bacterium
AGTGCACGCCGCCCAAGCGCGAGCCGTTCGCGGCATGGATGTCAAACGCGGATTCCAGCTCATTGCGGATGTTTTCAAACTTACGGGTTTTGAAGCCGTTGGACGTACTTTCGGTGTTGCCATGCATGGCATCGCAGGTCCAAAGCACCACGCGCCCCGCGCGATTCACTGCCTGCACCAATTTTGGTAATGCCGCACCTATTTTCTCCGCACCCATGCGGTGAATCAGCGTCAAGCGCCCAGGCTCGTTTGCCGGGTTGAGCAAATCAATCAAGCGCAGCAAATCATCGGGTGTGGTGCTGGAGCCGACTTTCACCGCAATTGGATTGCGCAGGCCACGGAAGTATTCGACATGCGCGCCGTCACTGGCGGCGGTACGCATGCCAATCCAGGGGAAGTGCGTGGACAAATTAAACCAGCCGTGGTGACGTGGCACTTTGCGGGTCAGGCTTTGTTCGTAGTGCAGCAACAGCGCCTCGTGGCTCGTGTAGAACTCGGCGCGGCGTAAATCGCCAAATTTGGCGCCGCCAATCGACTCCATAAAGCGCACCGCTTCACCGATCGAGGCAATAATTTTTTTGTATTGCTCTTCCAGCGGCGAATGCGCGATCCAGCCCAATTCCCAATATTCCGGGTGATGCAAATCGGCAAATCCACCATCGATCAAGGACCGCACAAAATTCATTGTCAGCGCCGAGCGCATATGCGCCTCGACCAAGCGTGCCGGGTCGGCGGTGCGGGAGGCGGCGTTGAACTCAACGCCGTTGACGATATCGCCGCGATAGCAAGGCAAAGTCACGCCTTCGCGGGTTTCGGTGTCGGCTGAACGCGGTTTCGCGTATTGCCCAGCAAAGCGGCCCACGCGCACCACCGGCATTTTTAGGCCGTGGATCAACACCACGCTCATTTGCAGCAACACTTTTAAGCGATTAGCAATCGTTGGCGAGGTGCAATCGGCAAAATTCTCGGCGCAATCACCGCCCTGAAGGAGGAATTTTTTCCCAGCTTGGGCGTCGGCAATTTCTTGTTTCAGCGCCAAAATCTCAAAGCTGCTGACTAAGGGTGGCAGCTGCGTCAAAGTGGCTAGCGCGTCATTGAGCGCCACCTCGTCTAAATAGCTGGGTTGCTGCACCGCTGGCTTTTGTTTCCACGAAGACGGCGAATAATCATTCGCGAGGCTGGTCGGGATATTTGGCGCGGCAAAATTGGGGTCGGTTGAAGCTATAGTATTTAGGCTGGTCAGCTGATCGCTCATGGTTTTCTACGCTTAGGAAATAACCGCGCGCGATAAAAATCGCGTGCGGGACTGGTAACGTATCAGTTTGCAGCTGGATGCTACAAACCAGATGCTCGACAGAACTAAAACAAAATGCTCGCCACGCTAAAAAAGTTTATTTCAGCAACTCATCCAAACTCACCTGCGCAATCGGGTGATAGCCAGCGCGTGCTTTAGCATAGATCGCTTTCGCGCGCGCCGGATTTTTGGCGTACAAATCTTTATACAGCGGCACGATCAGTTTGCGCCGACCGATGCTGAGCAAATAGGCTTCCAGCGCCGCGTCGGCTTTTGCATAGTCGTTTTTGATCGCGATCAAATACCAAACATGCGCTACTTCACTGTTGCCATTGCCGGTCAGCTTGAAACTGGCGTCCAGCGCCGAAAGTTTGGCGGCGGGTTGCTCGGTTTCATTGATGCCATGCAAAAACCTCAGCCATTCTTGGCTAGACCAAGTTTTGGCCGGCAGCGCGTCGCTAGTGACTTTATCGCTGTTAAACAACGCAATTAAGCGATCAATTTCAATAAATTTATTGGAAACGGCAGCTTTTGCGAACGGTGGAATCCCGGGCTTATTCACCCATTGATCAATCTGCGCTTGGGTGACAACGCCTGGGTGTTTTGCCACCAGTTCAGCATTTAAGAATGCCAAAAACTGATCGGTGCCGACACTTTGAAACGCATGCGCGTCAAACCAGCTGCGTAAGAATGGATCAAAGTCTTTGCGGCCAAAGGATTCTTCCAACCACCGCAAAAACCAATGTCCTTTGTCGTAGGGCACGCCGGACAAACCATCATCTGGGTCACGCCCGGCTAATTTCGGACGAAACGTTTGATCTGCGGGCGGTGTTTCGCTCAGCTCGACCAACAAGTCCTGCTCCGACAGCGCTGTCTCCATGCGTTCGCGCTCCGGGCCGTAGGCAACTTCGACGATTCTGGATTGCACATAGGTGGTAAAGCCTTCATTGAGCCAGATACTTTCCCAGTTCGCGTTGGTGACTAAATTGCCCGACCAGCTATGTGCTAACTCGTGCGCAATTAAGCTGACCAGGCTTTTATCCCCAGCAATAAAAGTCGGCGTTAAAAAGGTCAGGCGCGGATTTTCCATGCCGCCAAAAGGAAAGCTCGGCGGCAACACCAGCATGTCATAGCGGCCCCAGCGATACGGACCAAAAAGTTTTTCCGCAATTTCAATCATCGACTCGGTGTCGGTTAATTCCGCCGCCGCCGCTTCGATTCGCCCAGGCTCGGCGTAAACACCGGACCGCGCGCCTAGCACACGAAACTCCAATTTGCCGACTGCCAGTGCTAGCAAATAGCTCGGAATCGGCTGCGGCATGGCAAAACGATAGTCACCATCGGGCTTATCGTCGCTGTTGTTATTGGCGCTCATGCGTGCAAGCAGCCCGACCGGCGTGCGTATGTGCGCCGTATAGGTAAATCGAACCGCCGGCGTGTCTTGCAGCGGCACCCAGCTGCGCGCATGAATCGCTTGGCTTTGGCTAAACAGAAATGGCTCGGTTTTACCCAAGGTCTGCGCCGGGCTAAGCCATTGCAACCCGCTCGCCGCGGGCACGGTGTGATAGACAATGCGCACGCGCCGATTGCGGCTAGGCAATTCGATGATCAATTTTTGTCCGTAAAATTTGTGCTGCGCGCCTAGATGAAAGCGCGCGGGTTTAAAGTTGCTTTG
>JAYTAO010000489.1:0-2967 GCA_043737435.1 Rhodanobacteraceae bacterium
TGTCAATCGTCAACTTCAACTGCGCGGACACCCACCCATCAGACAAATCTGACCCAAGATTGCACCCAATCCGATTTCCCCGCAACGCCTGCGCGCCCACACTGCGCCTATGACCCAACCCCGCCGCCAACTCGTCGATCCCACTCAAGCCGGAACATTTCACTGCGTCTTATCGTGGCTGATGGAATCATTGAGCGAACCCATTGCGCGCCGTGCGAACGAGGAAGACAAGGTAACGGGTAGATTTTGGGAGGGCCGGTTTGGCTGCCAAGCGCTGCTGAGCGAAAAATCAATCCTTGCGGCGATGGCCTATGTCGATCTAAACCCGGTGCGCGCCAAAATTGCCAGCGGCATCGCTACATCACGCTACACCAGCGTAAAAATGCGCAATCAGCAGCTGCGCAAAAATCCCGAGCGCGTAATGGAGCCACTCATGCCACTGGTTGGCGTGCGATCTTTCAACTTGCCGGGTATTTCAGAGGCAGATTATATTGAACTGGTCGATTTTACCGGCCGCGAACTACATCCTAGCAAGCGCGGCAAAATTGAGGCGAGCGAGCCGAAAGCGTTGACTAAACTGGGCTTAGATAAAAACCACTGGACGACGCGTGTGAAAGGCATTGGCTCGGGTTATTGGCGCGTGGTGGGCGAATTGGAGCAGTTGATCGACAAAGCCAAGGAAATCAGCCAGCGCACGCTATTTGGCATTGGTTTTGCGCGAATTTTGAACAGGATTTAGGACGACATTGGATCATTTTTAATGCCGCATTTGCGGATGGGCGTGTTGGGTTTTGATTTGTTTTGGTTTGAAATTGTGGCGAAATTGACGGGGGAATATGGAAATGCCAGCGGATTTTAGGTCGCTGGCATTTTTAGTCTGAGGCTTGGGTGTCCGGGTGCCTTATGCCGGGTGTCTTCCGGGTATCCAGGCGCTTCTTTTTCCAGGCAGGCTATGACGGATTGATCACGGCACCACCGCAAATCAGACGCTCTTGTAATGTCTAAGGGACTGAAATTGAAATTTCTTGATAAGGTGTGCGAGTCCCTGCGACACCAGCGGCTACTTACTTCCTTTTGGGCTTGAAGCGGAAGCGGGCACCGCCAGTTTATTTAAAACTTCATTCTCGCCCAGCCCCGCAGGGTTGCCGGTGACAATGGCGGCTGCCATCGCAAACATGCGCACCATTTTGCTGTGCGGTGCATCCCAATACTCGGCGGCAGTGGGCACAATTTTAAGCAGGCACAAATTCGGCGAATCGGGGCCATCTGGGAACCATGGCTTTGCCGCTAGCGTCCAAAGCCGCTTGATGTGCGCACGGTCAGTATGAATTTCACCGTGCGCTGAGATGGATACATATGTGCCACGATCCGCGTCGACAAACGCCAAATTCAGTAATCTTAATTGTTTGACTTTTGCACTCTGTAGGTCGGTAAAAAACCAAATTGAGCCATCTCCGGCCATCTCAAGCGGCGCCATCGGGCGGCTGAGCAACTCGCCGGATTCACTGGTGGTGGTCAGCATCGCGACGTGCATATGTTCGATCAATTTGCCCAACTGAACCCGTTCTTCGCTGGTTTGTGTTTCGATTTTCATTCAACTGCTCCTTGTTGTTCACGTATCGACTCTAATTCGTCAATGCGCAAAGCTCGGTGCGCCAGCACACCTATGTCATTGACACGGACGTTAGCCGGAAACTCAAACCAAGCGCATTAAGTCCGAAAACGGCGAGCCAAGCTCCGCATTGCCGTATGAAAGATATTGATCACAGCATTTCCGATACCACTGTTACCGATAGCTGCGGCAACGTCTTTATAGACCTTGGCTTTGATGCAGCCAAGGCGCAAGTGACACCGGAAAAACCTGGGACGGAAAAACCTGGGACACCCAGTGCGCCAAGCGAAGCTGGCGCACTATAGGAGATGAAAGTCCTCTACTTGGAAGGCGTAGCGAGCCACCAAGGCATCGAGTCATGGGCCGAGGTCGGTATGGAAATCGTTGGCCGGTTGTTTTCCGCCAACTGCTGTACTACCCTGTTGTGAGCCGAGACGCGCATGTGCAACAGGGGCGGTTGACCGAGCTGATGGAAAGTGGCTAGATGATGGGCGACCTGACGCTAGCAGATTTAAAACCGGAAACCGACCGCGCGATGCTCTGCGGCAGCCCGCATATGCTCAGCGATTTCAGGCAGAGCCTGGATGCCCGAGATTTTCACCCGGCACCGCGCATTGGCTATCCCGGCCAGTATATTTTTGAACGGGCGTTCGTCGAGAAACTGCAGGAAGAAAAATGTCGCAAGAATTCCGCTCAGGAAGGAAATTATGTCTGGTATTTTTATTGGCCATAGCCAGCTGTACAGACTCAGGAGCCAGCATGTCCTTACGTGATGACATCACAGCACTTCAGACCGGTGATTTCGATACGCGCCAGCGTGCCGCCAGCCGTCTCGGCGAAAGTGGCGACGAACACGCCGTCGAGCCATTGATCAGGGCTTTGAGCGACGAAAGCTGGGAAATACGCGGCAGTGCGGTCGCGGGTCTGGGGCGCTTATATGTGCAGTCGGAAAGCGTCAAGGCGCAAGGCACTGACCGCATGATCGGCCCGATAATTGCCTTGCTGGCAGCCCAAGATCCGGGTTTACGTAAACGCGTGGTCACTACGCTGGGTTGGTTAAGGGACAAACGCGCCATCGAACCCTTGCGCGCACTCAATAAAACCGAACAGCATGAAAGTGTTCGTAAAGAAATTGTTGTGGTGCTGGGGGTGCTGGGCGATATCGAATCGGTGCTGCCTTTTATCGAAGTGCTGAAAAACGATGCGGACTCCTGGAAACGTTATGACGCAGCAAGTGCGTTAGGCAAAATTGCCGATCCGAGGGCTTATGCCCCGCTCATTCAAGCATTTGACGATCCCGCCCCGGAAGTACGCCGCTCCGTCGCCATGGCGCTCGGGCGATTGGGTGATGCTCG
>JAYTAO010000490.1:0-7337 GCA_043737435.1 Rhodanobacteraceae bacterium
TCGGTCAGCTGCGCGCGATTCGCGGCATTGCCAGCGATGGCGCCGATACCGACCACGGCAATCCTATCTGCTGCGGATTTAATTGCACCACCCAAATCGCTTAGCTCAGGATCATCCTCAGACAAAATTAAATGCGCATTATTGCCGCCAAAGCCAAACGCCGAGATCGCGGCAATGCGCACGCGTTGCTCGGCAGATAATGGCCAAGGTTCTGCCTGTTGCAGCACCCGAAATGGCGTATCGCTGAGCGCGCTGCTCAGCTTGTCCACAGGCAAACTAGGCGGACGCAGCTGCGCGCGCATGGCCTCAATCAACTTAATAATGCCGGCCGCACCGGCGGCAGTAATCAAATGTCCAAGGTTAGATTTTAATGACGATATCGGTAGGTTTATAACGTTTTTAAACACCGCAGTACTGCTGCGAATTTCGGTGGCATCGCCTACGCTGGTGCCAGTAGCGTGGCATTCCAATAGCGATACTGAAGCGGGATCCAAACCCGCGCTTTGATAAGCGGCCTGCATTGCGCGCTGCTGAGCATGCTCGTCGGGCACTAATAAACCTTTGCCGCGGCCATCATTGCACAGCCCAATGCCGCGGATCACCGCATAAATCGTGTCATTATCGCGGCGCGCGTCGGCTAAACGCTTTAGCGCCAACATCGCACAGCCTTCGCTGGGCACTAGGCCATCGGCATCTTGATGAAAGGGCCGCGACTGCCCGCTGGGGCTGAGCGCATTCAACGCGGCAAAGCCACGGTGCAAAAATAGATTATCAGCGCGCTGCACGGCACCCGCCAGCATCACATCCGCGTGCCCGTCATGCAGCTGATCGCAAGCTAATTTGATCGCGTAAAGCGAGCTGGCGCAGGCGGCGTCTAGCGCAAAACAACCGGCATTGAGGCTTAGGGCGCGCCTCAAAATATCCGCCGTGCCACCGCTCATATAGCGATTGCGTGCATCGATTCCGGTATCCGCAGCATGCCAAACCTGATCCGCAAATGCCGCCATTGCTTCGCTAGGGAACCCCAAATTGCCAAAAACCGCACCGATACGCGCAGGCGCTGATACACGCGTTTGCTGCAGTGCCGCGCGCGTGCAGTGTGCTAGCCACAGCACTAACGGGTCTAGGCCTGAGAATTCCTCAGCCGGAATTGCAAAGCCATCCGGTTGCCAAATTTGTTCGAAATCTTGGACATAACCGCCGCGCCCTGCATTCGCGCTTTCATCGTGCAGTTTCCAGCGCCCAGCAGGTGTGGAGCTCAATAAATCCTTTCCCGCCAGCACCGCCTGAAAAAGTGCTTCAGGGCTATTTGCGCCCGGCAAAACACAAGCGCGTCCAACGATGGCAATGGGTGCAAATGCCATGCCTTAAGCAACCGCCAACGCGTGATTTTGTACGCCCAAAAGCTCGGCGATGCGCTGGCCGTTGCCATCGACGAAATAAATATCCGTGGTGCTAGCCGCTTTGCTCAAGGCACGTGGATAGGCGGTGGCAATGATCGGGCCCACGCACGGCGTTGCCGGATAATGCCGCACACTGGCAATGGCGGTCGGTAAGTTATTTGCGCCGAGCATACGCTGCGCGTACAGCACCGCCAGCTGCATGCCGCCATCGAGCGCGGCGACATCAAAGTGCCAGCTTTGCTCGGGCCAATTGGCGTGCTGCACGCCGCGCACTTGTGCGGCGATACCGGCATCAGAGATCCCGTGCATCTGCTCGATTAACTCAAACTGGCCACGATGAAACAGCTGATCTGGATAAGGTGAGGCGCCCGAGTATTCGCTTAAGCTCAAATGTGGCTGTGCCCGATCTGGCAACGCCGCCTGCGCGTGTAGCTCCGCTCTGGCGCTGTAGCGCGGTCGGCCTGCGCTATCGAGCAGCATTAACTGCAGTTCAGAAGTGCCTTTGCTGAGTACAGTTTCCGCAGCCGCCGGCCGCGCTTCAATGCGAAAACGATCACCGCCTTGTTCAAACCCGCCCAGGCGTATGCCTTTGAGCACAGCCAAATCATGCAGCGCGATCAGCGTCAAACCCGGGCGAAAACTGCGCGCCGCACGCGCCAACCACTCCGCGACCAATACCACTGGCACGACCGGTTTGCCATTGACCGCATGCCCCGCCAAATACGCGTGCCCGGCGCGCTGTATTTGTACCTCCAGCACATCAATACGCGATTCCGCGCCATCGAATAACAACGCTTCGGCGCGTGGTTCGCCGCCCAGCACCAGCTCCACCGCGTGCGGGCTGACATCGTTCATTTCGTCGCTAAACATCTTTGCACCGGCCAAAAGCGAAATCATCGGCACGCCCAGCGTGGCAAAGCGCTGCTTGAGCTGCGGTGTCACCATGCCCGCCTCCCACGGCCCCCAGCCCAAGGACTTTACGCGTAGTTCGGGCCGCGTACGGGCACTGTGTAGCGCAACTTTCGCCATGACTTCATTCGCCATCGCATAGTCAGATTGGCCGGTATTGCCACAGCGCGCTGACACTGAAGAAAACACGCACAGCAGCCGCAATGGTTCGTTTAACGTCGCCGCTAGCAGCGCATGTAGACCGCGCACCTTGGTATCGAAGACATGCGCAAATTGCGCATCGGTTTTATCGGCGATGCGCTTATCGCTGAGCACGCCGGCGGCGTGAATCAAGCCACGAATTGGGCCCCATGACTGCCGCACATCTTGCAATAAATTATTTAGCGCGACCTGGTCTTGCACATCCACCGCGCAGTAGCGCGCTTGTGCGCCGCTTGCGGCAATGCTGGCAATCGATTGTCGAATCTCCCGCGCCGCTAACACCGCATGCACCCGCTGCGATAGCGTCGACGGCGTCAGCAATTCGCCCGTAGCTTTCGCGGCGGCAAGCAAGATTTGTTTCAGCTGTACGGCATCATTGATACCCACACAAACGGCTGGTTCGGGCTGCAGCTCAGTGCGGCCAAGCAAAACAAAACGCAATGGGCGTCCGCTACCCGCCTCGCGTGCGGCCCATTCGTTTAAGCAAGCTGCGGTAACACCGCGCGCGCCACCGGACACCAACACCACATCATTGGCAACAAGCACCGACGTACCCACTTGCACCGGGCTATTGACGCTCAGAAGCGTGTTGCGGGAGCTTTCTTTTAACGCGATCTCTAGCTCGCCGCCGCCCTGCAAAAGCTCGTCGCTGATGGCTTCGGCAAGTGCCGATAGCGTGCGTCCCGCGGCCTGCAAATCAATCGCCTTGACGCTCGCGCGCGGCCATTCCAACGCACAGGTTTTGACTAACGCGGGCAGGCCCGCAAGCCACGGCGAATTGGCCGCATGGACGGCATCACCTAAACCAAAATCACCGCCGGTATCTTGTACGGTAACGAACAATCCGCCGTTGCCACTCAATTTTGCGGCAAGGCTGCGCGCGATTTGAAAGGCTTCAAAATTGATGGCGATGGCGGCGTCAATATCCACAGATGTACCCATGCCACCTAAATAGACGCAGGCAATGGCGGTTTCAGGCAGCGTGTCTAGCGCGTGCGCATTCACGCCACGAGTGCGCAACGTCGCCGCCAGACTCGCGGCTAGCGCGTCGTGGCCAATGAGGTAGAGCGGCGTGGCGTCTAGCAGGTAGGGCATGGCAAAGCCGGTGGCGGGCGCTGAGATCAACTCAAGCGTGTAGCGGCCTAGTAAGTCGTCATCGGCAACGGTTCCGGCGGGCGCCGGGATGACGGGTGGAGCTGGTGCGATAGTTTGAGCAGGGACGCCGGAGGCGATGTCCCCACCCAAATACGCAATAATTTCCGCCAACGTATGCAGTGCACTTAAGCGCGCACGATCCACTTTCGGTAGATGCGGCGCGCGTTCGTCGACACTGCTTAATATCTCGACGCGTTTGATTGAATCGATGCCTAGATCACCTTCTAAATCCATATCCAACGCCAGCATTTCGACCGGGTAGCCGGTTTTCTCGGCGACTACGCTGAGTAATAGTGCGGGAAGGTCAAAGCTTTCCAGGCGGGGTGCGGCTAGGCTGGCATTAGTCTGGATCCCGGCGTGCGCCGGGATGACGGGTGGGCAATGGGTGATCGATTGGGCGTGTGAGACGGGTGTACCGCCGCCGCCCAAATACGCAATGATTTCCGCCAAGGTATGCAACGCGCTTAGGCGCGCGCGATCCACTTTCGGCAAGTGCGGCGCGCGTTCGTCGACGCTGCTTAGGATCTCGACGCGTTTGATTGAATCGATGCCTAAATCGCCTTCTAAATCCATATCCAGCGCCAGCATTTCGACCGGGTAGCCGGTTTTTTCGGCGACGACGCTGAGCAATAGTGCGGGTAGGTCAAAGTCCGTTTTTGCGTTTTCCAGCTGAGGCGCGGCTACTCCGGCATTGGCCTGGATCCCGGCGTGCGCCGGGATGACGGCTGGGGAATGGGTGAGCGATTGTGCGGGTATGACGGAGAGGACGGAGGTGGGATGTGCGATTGGTGCGATTGGTGCGCTGCTCAGTGTGGGGACGGCGGACAGGATCGGTGCTTGCACAACTTGGCAAGACGCGTAAGTGACCGCAGGCACCGCAGTCGATTGAGCACGCAACCCGCCCAAACCCAACAGCGCAGACTCGGCCAGGCGTAAATATGCCGCATGGCTTTCCGCCAAGGTGCGTTGAAAACTTTCCTGCGCTGCGGCGGTTTGCGCTTGCGAGGATTGGAAGGCACTTAACCAAGCATCGGAGGCGGAGCTCGCAGGGGTGCTGGCGGCTGCGATCACGGACTTTGAGCTCATTGATTGGGTTCCGGGTTGTTGTGGGCGTGATGCAGTGGGAATGCTGGCGCTTGACGGCTGCGCGGGTGCTAACGTGGAAGCGGGCACCGACACGGACACGGGCGCAGAAGCGGCGCTGACCGGTGCGATTAGTCGCATCGGATTCGTTGCTAGATTTGGCACTAAATTTGGTGCTGGATAGTCGCTATCGCTTTTAGGCGGATACGGTTTGCCCAGATTCGAGCCATTGATAGGCACCATTAATTTCCCGGTGCTGATCAAATCTGGCGGGATACGGGTATCAGCAAACAAATTGCGCGCACTAAATGCAATGCCCGCAGCGGCTAGGCGCGCGAGTCCGCCCAGAAAGACCACGACGCCATCCTTGCCCTTGCGATCTAGCGCAATCGCACGATGCGGGCGGCTGCCTAAAATGGCGCTGACCAGCCCGGTCAGGACTGCGCCTGGGCCGACTTCGATAAACGTACGCACACCGGCTTCATACATGGCATGCACCATTTCGACAAAGCGCACTGGCTTGGCAATTTGCGCTGCCAATTGCGTTCTTATGGCACCCGCATCCGCAGCAAACAGTGCGCCGGTTTGATTACCAAACACGGGCGCTGAAGGCTGTGATATCGCGACCTGCGCCAAGCTTTCGGCGAAGTCATCGCAGCAGCTCGCCACCAATTTCGAGTGAAACGCCGCCGCTACCGGCAGCCGCCTAAATTCAATATTGGCTGTGCCCAGCTTGGCTTCGAAACTCGCCACCGCCTCCATTGCCCCAGAAATCACCACTTGTTTAGGCGCATTGTGATTGGCAATAACCACGTCGCTGCCGTACTCGGCAACCAGCGCCTCGACTTCGGCGTACGTCAAGTTCAGCGCACTCATCGCGCCATCAGCGTTGGCACTGGCATCGCGCATGAGTTCACCGCGTTTACGTGCCAGCGTAATCGCGTCATCAGCGTTAAAAACGCCCGCCGCGTGCAGTGCCATCAGCTCGCCAAAACTATGCCCGGCATAAGCGTCAGCGTGTACGCCGAGGGAGCGCAATTGCGCCAGCAGCGCTGCTGAATGCGCGCCAATCGCCGGTTGCGCCCACTCGGTCTGGGTCAATTCGGCCTGTTGCTCGGCCACATCAGCGGCGGAAAAAACCGGGCGCGGAAACACGATTTGATGTAGCGGCGTTTGTCCGTCCATGACAACATTTGCCGCTTGGTCCCAGACTTGGCGCGCACTGGCAAACTGCATCGCAAGCGCGCTGCCCATCGCTAAATACTGGCTGCCTTGACCGGGAAACAGCATGGCGACTTTCTCATCGTAATCGCCCATCCCATAGCAACTTCCGTCCGGCAATTCGAACGCTTGCTCGGGTGCCGCGTCTATGCGCGCACGCGCTGCGTCTAAGCGCTGCGCCAGCTCTGGCGTTGAGCTCGCAACGATCGCCAAGCGATACGTTTTGTTAGCAAGCGCGTCCCAGCTTTGGCGGCTATCGCTGGCAAGTTTCGCTAGTGCTGCGGTGTTACCGGCCAATTCGCGCAAGCGCAGACACAGCGCATTCGCGCTGGCCGCTGCCAGCAGCACTAAATCGGCGGACTGCGTCGCGAGCCGCTCGGCGCATTGGCCCGCATTGGCTTGCGCGGGTACATATTCTTCCAAGGTCACGTGGAAATTCGAGCCGCCGAAGCCAAACGCACTGACCGAGGCGCGGCGCGGGTGGTCGCTGGCGCGGATCCACGGGCGGCATTCGCTATTGAGATAGAACGGGCTTTGCGCTATCGCCAAACTTGGATTGGGTGCGGCGATTTTGATGCTGGGCGGCAAGACTTTGTGGTGCAGCGCCATCACTGCTTTAAATAAGCCTGCCGCGCCAGCCGCAGCTTTGGTGTGGCCAATTTGACTCTTGACCGAGCCCAGCGCACACCATTGATTCTTCTGACTATCTGCCTCGCCAAACACGGTACGCAGACCTTCAAATTCGGCGGCGTCACCGGCTTTGGTGCCGGTGCCGTGCGCCTCCATCAGCTCCACGCTGCGGGCGCTGTAGCCAGCGCTGGCATAAGCGCGGCGTAGCGCCTGCGCTTGCCCGGCCGCAACCGGCGCGTAAACGCTTTTCGAGCGGCCATCGGATGCGGTACCGATACCGCGCAGCAGCGCATAGATACGATCGCCATCGCGTTCGGCATCGCTCAAACGCTTAAGCGCGAACATGCCCAAACCTTCGCCCAACATGGTGCCATCGGCTTGGTCGCTAAACGGTCGGCAATCGCCACTCGGGGAAAGTGCCGGTGTTTTCGAGAAACACATATACATAAAAATATCGTTGAGCGTATCCACGCCGCCGGCGATCACTAGATCGCTCAAGCCCAGCTGCAGCTCGTTGACCGCCATCGACAGCGCGCTAAACGTCGAGGCACACGCGGCATCGGTCACGCAGTTGGTGCCGCCTAAATTCAAGCGATTGGCAATTCGCCCAGCGACGACATTGCCCAGCAAACCCGGAAAGCTGGCTTCCTGCCATGGCACGTACTGCGCGGCGATGCGATCACACGCGGCCTGCACATCGGCCTCCGCGATGCCGCTTTCGCGCAGGGCTTTGAC
>JAYTAO010000491.1:0-2959 GCA_043737435.1 Rhodanobacteraceae bacterium
CAACAATAATGACCGCTACCGTCATCGCTTTTGGGCGCACGCGCTGCACCGCACCGATGCGAATAGCGTTTAGTAAATCTGACGCGCTGAGTTTCCCGGACTGCACGCAGTCGGCCCAGGCGTGCTTGAGATAAATCAACATAATCACGCCAAATTCCGCCGCCACACCCGCAAGCGCGATAAAGCCCACGCCGGTGGCGACCGATAAATTAAAACCCAAAGCATATAGAAACCACACGCCGCCGGTCAGCGCGAAGGGGAGTGTTGCCAAAATCAGCAGCGCTTCGTCGACGCGAGCGAATGTCAGATAAAGCAGCACAAAAATGATCATTAAAGTGCCAGGAACGACTAACTTCAAGCGCGCGTTTGCGCGTTCTAAAAACTCGAATTGGCCGCTGTAGCTTAACGACAAGCCGGGCTCGAGCTTGACTTCGCGCGCCACGGCAATTTGTAAATCACGCACTACCGAAGCCAAATCGCGCCCACGAACATCAATATAAACCCAGCCGCTCGGGCGCGCATTTTCACTTTTAAGCATCGACGGGCCATCGCTGACTTTTATTTTCGCCACCATACCCAGCGTGATTTGCGCACCGCCTTCAGTCAATATTGGCAGCGTTTCCAGCTGCGCCACGCTTGCACGCCATTCGCGTGGATAGCGGATATTGATCGGAAAACGCGCGCGGCCAGCGATGGTTTCACCGATGTTTTCACCGCCAATCGCGCCCGAAACGATGGCCTGTACATCGCTAATATTAAGCCCGTAGCGCGCGGCTGTGTTTCGGTCTATATCGATGTCGATATAGCGCCCGCCGGTTAGGCGCTCGGCTAGGCTTGAGCTAACCCCTGAAACCGTTTTAGCGACGCGCTCCACGCTGAGTCCCGCGCGCTCAATCGCTGCAAGATCTGCCCCAGAAATTTTGACGCCAATCGGGCTTTTAATGCCGGTCGCCAGCATGTCGATGCGATTGCGTATCGGTGGAATCCAAATATTGGTTAAGCCCGGAACTTTTACCGCGCGATCTAGTTCGTCAACTAACTTCTCCGGGGTCATACCAGCGCGCCATTGTTCGCGCGGCTTGAACTGGATCGTGGTTTCAAACATCTCCAAAGGCGCCGGATCCGTCGCCGTTTCCGCGCGCCCGGCTTTGCCAAATACGCTCAGCACTTCCGGCACGGTTTTAATCATGCGGTCGGTTTGCTGCAGCAATACGCTGGCTTTTTGCGCCGATAAGCCCGGCAACGCGGTGGGCATGTAGAGCAGATCACCCTCGTCCAGCGCCGGCAGAAATTCGCCGCCTAAACGGCTTAGGGGAAAGATGCCGGTTAGAAAAACCAAGACCGCCATGCCCAAGGTCAACTTAGGCCAAGCCAGCACCGCATTCAGCAGCGGTCGATACATCGCCATCAGCACAGAATTGATGGGGTTGTTAGCCTCCGCTGGCAATTTTCCGCGAATCATGTAGCCCATTAGTATCGGCACCAGCGTCACCGATAAGCCAGCGGCGGCCGCCATCGCATAGGTTTTCGTCAGCGCCAGCGGCGCGAATAAACGGCCTTCCTGTGCTTGCAAAGTAAATACCGGTATAAATGAAAGCGTGATAATCAGCAGCGAGAAAAACAGCGCCGGGCCAACTTCTATCGCCGCCTCGGTAATCACTTGCCAGTGCGCATCACCTTGCAGCGTTTGCCGAGGATGCTCGCGCTGCCACTGCTCTAGCTTTTTGTGCGCGTTTTCGATCATCACAATCGCTGCATCCACCATCGCACCGATCGCAATCGCAATGCCACCCAAGGACATAATGTTGGCGTTCACGCCCTGATAGCGCATCACCGCAAAACTGATCAGCACACCCAAGGGCAGGCTCACAATCGCGACTAAACTGGAGCGCAAATGGCCTAGAAACAGCAGACACACTAAGGCCACAACAACGAATTCCTCCAGCAGTTTGTGACTCAGATTTGCCACCGAACGATCAATCAGCTGGCTGCGATCATAGGTAGTGACGATCTCCACCCCGGCCGGAAGACTGGCCTTGAGCTCGGCGAATTTCGTCTGCACCGCGGCAATCGTTTCCCGCGCATTGCCGCCGACCCGCAAAATCACCACGCCGCCGACCACTTCCCCTTGGCCGTCAAGCTCGGCAATGCCACGACGCATCTCCGGGCCGAGCTGAATGTCTGCGACGTCGCCTAGCAATACTGGAACCGTTCCGACAAGTTTTAACGGAATCGCTTGAAAATCGCTCAGCGTTTTTAAATAGCCGTTCGCACGCACCATCATTTCCGCCTCGCCTAACTCCAAAACTGCGCCGCCGGTTTCCTGATTCGCTGCTGCAATAGCACTGCGAACCTGGGCATAAGTGACGCCGTAATTCGCCATTTTCACAGGGCTTAGCAGCACCTGATACTGTTTGACCATGCCGCCAATCGTCGCCACCTCCGCCACGTTTGGCAGCGTTTTCAGCTCGTATTTTAAAAACCAATCTTGCAGCGCACGCAGCTGCGACAAATCATGTTGCCCGGACTTATCGACCAATGCATATTGATAAATCCAGCCGACGCCGGTCGCATCGGGCCCTAGCGAGCTGCGCGCGGTGGCAGGCAGGCGCGATTGCACTTGATTGAGATATTCCAGCACGCGTGCACGCGCCCAGTACAAATCGGTGCCGTCTTCAAACAGCACGTAAACAAAGCTATCGCCGAAGAAAGAATAGCCGCGCACCGTTTTCGCACCCGGCACCGAAAGCATCGTGCTGGTCAACGGGTAAGTGACTTGGTCTTCGACAATTTGTGGCGCTTGACCAGGTAAACTGGTGCGAATAATAACCTGGGCGTCGGACAAGTCCGGCAACGCGTCCACCGCCGTCGTGCGCACCGCGTAAATTCCCCAGACGCTGATGCACACTGCGCTCAACAGCACCATAAAGCGGTTGCGGATCGACCACCTAATGAGCGC
>JAYTAO010000492.1:0-2946 GCA_043737435.1 Rhodanobacteraceae bacterium
CCGACTTTGATTTTGCGGCGGTGACGCGCTATGCGACATCCAAAAATGTGCATTTGGTCGGGCATCATGAAACCGCGTGTGCAGTTAGCCACTATGAGCGCCAGCTCAGCGCCGCGTTTGAGCTGTATGGAAAAAATGGCGTTGACCAAGTGAAAACCGGCTACGTTTGCGATGCTGGCCAAATTGAGCGTCAAGATGCCATCAATGGACCGGTGCTGCGCGAATGGCACGATGGTCAGTGGATGAGCAATCATCACCTCAAAGTCGTGACTGAAGCCGCAAAGCAGCATATTTCGATAATCGCGCATGAGCCCATAAAAGACACCGGTTTGCGCCGCACCTACCCAAATTGGCTGGCGCGGGAAGCTGCACGCGGTATGGAATACAACGCCTGGGGTAATCCACCGAACCCGCCCGAACATGAGGCGAATTTGGTATTTACCCGAATGCTGTCAGGCCCGATGGATTTCACGCCCGGAGTGTTGAGTCTAAAAGGTCGAGGCGGGCAGGCGATTCAAAGCACGCTTGCCAAGCAGTTGGCGAATTACGTCGTACTGTATAGCCCGGTGCAGATGGCGGCGGATTTGCCCGAGCACTATCAGCAACATTTAGCGGCGTTCCAATTTATTAAAGACGTACCGACCGACTGGGAGCAAACGCGGGTATTGAACGGTGAGATTGGCGACTACGTGACGATTGCTCGGCAGGAGCGCGGCGGCAAGGACTGGTTTTTAGGCAGTGTGACCGATGAAAATGGCCGTGTGCTCAATATCTCGCTCGCTTTTTTAGATCCAAAAAAGCGCTACACCGCGCAAATTTATCGCGACGGCGCAGCTGCGCACTATCACGACAATCCAACTGATTTTGTCGTGGAGTCGCGCGCTGTCAGTTCGAGTGATGTGTTGACCTTGCGTTTGGCGGCAGGCGGCGGTGCGGCGGTTCGGTTTGTCGAAAGCGGCAAATAAGTCCCCCAGTGAGTTGAGTCGTCAAATTGGGAGACAGCGGCTGATTCAAGCGAGGCGGCGCGCGCACCAACGCCAGCCACGTACCAACAGCGGCCACAATACTAAATGGCTAATCGCTGATATCGCTGCCAATATTGCGCCAATAGCGGTGGGCAAAATTGCCCCGAACACGACATTCATTCCCAGCACAAAGCCAAGCAACGTTTCGGCGCGATAGGCCGGTAGCAACACCACCAACAGCAACATCAACTGAAATAAATACTCTGTAAAAGTCTTAAAGCCATGACTGAAGCCAAACGCTAATGCGCAACCGATGATCAGTGCGCCGCAAAAGCCCAGTATTGCGCTGCGCGGTAGCTTCGTAAAACCAGTGCCTGGATTAGACTGCATCTTTTTGTGCACTTGCTTACTTGCGAACCAGACTAACGCGGGTAATACAAGCAGGCCCCAAGCGTTGGAAATGCTCGGCAAATCCGCGCGATGCAGAATATGGTGGCTAACAATGCCGCCGTGAAAATGCTCCCACAGCAGCAAGGCAATTTCCGACAGCAAAGTGAATGCAGTAAGGCCAATTCGCAATTGTGATGAACTTAGGTTTCGCATTTTTTGGCCTGAGGCAACAAATAAGCTGCAATGCTGTGTTTAGAACGACCCGAATGCAAAATGCCATTGGTAATTCCAATTCAAAATCATTTGGCTAACTTCGTTGCCCGCTCCTAGACGCGGAATAAGTGTGCATAAAACTTGGTTCAAAGATGTGCTGTGCCAGACTGAGATGTGGTCAGCAGGTGCCAAATTCAGGTCCTAAGACTTTAAATTTCGCTGAATACGTATGCATGACTAGCTTATTAGATTGCGTCATCGGTAACATCCGCGACAGCAGCGGAGCCACGCTCTGCGGCGTGGAGGTCTGGGGCAGGACGTCTGAGCGTAGCACCCGCAGATCACATTTTTTAGGGCAGAGAATTTTGGAGGTTTACCGTGGTTCTAAAGCGCAAACTATTGAGCTTGGCACTGGCATCAGCGCTGGTAGGCGTATTTGCAAATGCGAATGCGCAGTCAGATGAAGAAAAAACAATGCAGTCAAAGACTGACGCAGAAGCAGCAGCTGCGGCAAAAAAAGCCAATGCAAACAGTGACGAAGCGGAGCTTGGCGTAGTTGTAGTGACCGGTATTCGCGGCGCGATTGAGAGCTCGACTAGCATCAAGAGAACTCAAACTTCGATCGTTGAATCAATCTCATCTGAAGACATTGGCAAGCTGCCAGATAATTCTATTGCTGAATCGATTTCGCGCCTGCCAGGGCTTTCGGCGCAGCGGGTAGCCGGTCGCGCTCAAGTGATTAGTGTGCGTGGTTTATCGCCAGACTTTGCGACGACTTTGCTAAACGGCCGAGAGCTGGTCAGCACAGGCGATAACCGCAGCGTCGAGTTCGATCAGTATCCCGCAGAACTGATTAGCGGCGTGACGATTTACAAAACACCTGATTCCGGCATTGTTGGTCAAGGCCTGTCGGGCACCATTGATATGCGCACTGTGCGCCCGCTCGACATTAAAGAGTCAGTGTTCGTGGTGGGTGTACGCGGTCAATACAATACTTTGGGTAGTGCCGCCGATTCCAGCGGTAACGGTAACCGTATCAATTTAAGCTATATCGGCAAGTCCGACAGCGGCGATTTTGGCTACGCCTTAGGAATTTCGCGCACCGATACGCCAATCCAAGAAGAACAAGTGGGGCTTTATGAGCCTTGGAATCCAGTTGGTGCAGGCAATAGCCCCGGTGTGGCAGCTGGCACGTTCTATTCGGACGGCATCAAGGCCTTGCGTCGTACAGGCTTTACTGAGCGCACCGGTGTTTTAGCGACATTCCAGTTTCGTGGCAGCGATACCTGGATGAGTACACTGGATCTGTTTTATTCCACCGCCGAGCAAGAAGACACCGCTAATCAGTTTGAAGTCAACTTAGGCGACTACAACGGCG
>JAYTAO010000493.1:0-2930 GCA_043737435.1 Rhodanobacteraceae bacterium
CTTTTTATCGCGCCAAATTTGAATGATAGTGACGCTTTTCAGAAGCCAAGGTTGACGCTGGTGGGCGAAGTGGAAGAACTCGGGCGCAGTGAAGAAAACATTCGCGCGTTTATGAAATATCACCCACGCGCCAGCGCCTACATGGTGATGAATGATTTTCGCTTTTGGCGCTTTCATACCGAAAGCGCGCGTTATATCGGTGGCTTCGGACGCATGGCTTGGCTTGAACAGGCGGAATATCGCGCTGGCTAAGGCGCGTAACGGCGTGAATGTAAAGCCTTAACTGCGCAGCACTTTTTGATTCAGATTCGCCTACGGAAATGCAAAATCAGGATTGATTCGCGTTTACTTCTGCCCCGTCTAACTAGACAATGGTGGGCTTACAGGCAGAGGCGGTTGTGAATGAACGAATTATCGAGTAGCGAGCAAAAGGCCACACCCGATGCGCTCGCGTCACGGCAGCAAGCCTCAGTTCTACGACAATTGTGCGCGAGTTATGCCAAGCCGCATTTGGGTAGAGCAATTTGGCAGCTTTCCAACACGTTGCCTATGTTTATTGGGCTTTGGGTGCTGATGGCGTTCTCGGTGGTACGTGAATGGCCCTATTGGATTACCTTGTTACTAACGTTGCCAGCAGCGGGCTTGTACGTGCGGATTTTTATTTTCCAGCATGACTGCGGACACGGCTCGTATTTTAAGAACACGCGTGCGAACGACGCAGTGGGCGCGCTACTTGGGCTGATTACGCTATTTCCCTATGGCTATTGGAAAAAAACCCACGCTATTCACCACGGAACCTCAGGCAATCTAGATCGCCGGGAATTAGGCGATGTGGAGACGATGACGGTAGCCGAATATCAGGCGTCCAGCTGGCAGAAGCGTTTGGCGTACCGTTTGTATCGCTCTACACCAGTGCTGTTAGGGCTTGGCCCGGTTTGGCAGTTTGTCATTAAACATCGTTTGCCATTTGATATGCCGCTGAGCTGGAAAAAAGAATGGGCGAGCGTGCTGTGGAACAACGTCATGATTGTGGTGATCGCAGCTGGGCTTGGCTATTTCATTGGTTGGCAGACCGTACTTTGGGTGCATATTCCAGTCGTGCTGATCGCTGGTGCGTTGGGAGTTTGGTTGTTTTATGTGCAGCACCAGTTCGAGACGACTTATTGGGTACGTGGCGAGGAATGGGATGTTGCGAAAGCCGCGACTGAGGGAAGCTCGTTTTATGATTTGCCGTTAGTGTTGCATTGGTTCACCGGCAATATTGGTTACCATCACATTCACCACTTAGCAAGCCGCATTCCAAATTATAATTTGCGTGCCTGCTTTGAGTCGAATCCGCTGCTTCGCAAGGCCCCGACATTGACTATTTGGCAAAGCCTGCGCTGCGTTAACTTCAAACTTTGGGATGAAGAATTGCAGCGGATGGTTGGGTTTCCAAAGCGCACAGCGGCGCGTTGAGCGGTGCAACAAAAAGAAACTTCTGACGCGGAGTTGTTAGACGAATCCGCCGTACAAGTGTTGGTGCAGGAGGCGACGTTGTGGTCGCAAAGCGGCTGGACCGCACGCGTGATTAAAAACGAAGACGATGATGGTTGGGCCGTGTCAATGACGCTGGACGGCGAATCGGAGCCCAGCTTGGTCGGGCCATGGACGATGGGTAGGGATAAGAAAAATCCTAAACCGCTAGACACTTCGGCGTTTACCACTTTAGTCAAAACTGCGACCGAAGTGCTACGCCGGCACGAGCAACAAGCGCATGCGGCACTGCACAAAAGTACTAAAGTTGCCACGCCCTCGGGTCGCGTACGGGTTTTGTTGGATATTGTCGCGGATGAAGACAATCCTTACGCCCTGCTCAGTGCACACAATGATTCGGGCGAGCAGCTCGCGGAGGTGCGCGTTGCTGCGACATTCCGCTTTAACCATGATGTCGCCGGGGCCTGGGTGGCTTCGGGCTATGCGCGGTTTGAATCTTCAGAAAGTTAGTTCGAGTAGATTACGCGGCTAAAAACAGTTTTTTGGGGTTTACAAACCACGTACCCAAAACGCCCGATTTTCTGGGCGTTTTGCGTTTAAGTAGTTTTAATTCAGGTTTAAAAGCTATAGGTTGCGCTTAAAACAATGCTTCTATTGGTAGCGTCTTTCTTCGGAATGTTTGAATCCAGCTTACGAGATTCCCACGCGAGGCTCATTTCAAAGTTTTTAGTCCATTCTTTTGCTAAATTGACAGTGTAAGCAAGAATATCGTCTTTTCTTACCACCGGCAGATTTTTGAATTCAAGCGAATCTTGCTTGGCGCCAAACGCCAAGATGAAATCTTCTGGCAGCTTGCGGGAATAGCTTAATTGCCAGCCAGTAGTATCTTTGTTTTTAGTAGTTTTCGATGAATCTTCGACTTTAGGTGAATACTTCGCTTTAAAAATATCCACTTTGCTTGCCGTCCATTCACCACCAATAGTAAATGAGTTCACGATTGCGTCTGGCGAATCTGGTTTTGCAACATCCCGGTCTTGGTAGTTATAAACCGCATCGACGCTGAATTGCTTGTTGATATCATAAGAGCTGGCAAGCGAGCCAATAAAGGTACTGACGACAGTATCGCCATCCTGATGCACCGACAGATAGGAAATTACCGGCTTGAGTTTGAAACCTAGGTCTTTCCAAATAAATTCCGGGCCAGTCGAAAAGGCGTAATTACTTTTATCTAAGTTGTCCCTGCCGTTATGGAAATCGCCAACACCCTTAAAGCTGGAACCCCAAACGACGAAATCGCCATCAAACGCATATTTGTGCGCGAACCCAATCTTCGCCGACCAGCGGTTTAATTTATTCGATTTCTGCGCCAGTTTAGCTTCGAGCGCGCTATTGATTAAATCATCAATTTGGTCGTCGTTTGCGTAGTAACGCTTCGCATCACTACCGCCGTCGCC
>JAYTAO010000494.1:0-2928 GCA_043737435.1 Rhodanobacteraceae bacterium
CGGTGGTGGCGGCGGTGGTGGCTGTTGGGCAAAAGCTAGGCTCATAGACAGCGTTAAGCAGGAAGCCATGACTAATTGATGCAGTAGTTTGCGCATATCGGAACCCTTTACGGTTCGGAGCACTTGCCTAGGCAACGCTCCGTGTTTAGCTTCAATTCGACTGCATGTCCGCCGATGTTTGATTGCTAACTCCGGGCTCAGCAATCAGTGCACATCAATATGCAGATTTAGCTCCAGCTTTCGCTTTTGCGAGCACGATCTTCCCGCGCAAATGTGCAGGAACTGAGGATAAATTCCGCACACATTGGGAATTTTTGCGCGCAATTTCAAAAATCAGCGCCACAGCGCCATGCGCTGGGCGATTAGTTGCCTATCGGTGCAGGAATTTCGTACTTATAGCCAACGCCGTAAATCGAGCGAACCGGATCGCTACCGGGGCTTAGATCTTCAAACTTTCGACGTAAATTTTTAATGTGACTATCCACCGTACGATCACTGACGATGCGGTGATCCAAATAACACTGTGCTTGCAGCTGGGCGCGGGAGTAAACCCGTCCTGGTTGCGCATAAAGCGTCGCTAATAGGCGAAATTCGACCGGCGTCAACGGCAGAACTTTGTTCAATAAACGCGCTTCATAATTGGCCTCATCCAATACCAACGCTTGCACCTCAGCCGGGCTATCGCGCCAGTGGGCACGACGTAACAGCGCCCGCACCCGCGCCAAAACTTCCCTCGGGCTAAACGGCTTACAGATATAGTCATCAGCGCCCAACTCCAAGCCCATCAAGCGGTCAATCTCTTCAACGCGGGCGGTCACCATAATGATTGGCACGGTGGAAAACGCGCGGATTTCGCGGCAGATGCTGACGCCATCTTTTCCGGGCAGCATCCAGTCCAACAACACCAAATTGGGCGGTGCGGCGCGAACAAACGCCACCACGGCGCTACCGTCGCTGATGATCTCCACCGAACATCCATCACTAACTAGGTAGTCGCGCAGCACCGCCGCAATTTTGGCCTCATCTTCAACGATCAATACGCGTTTTTCGCTCATTACGGTTTTGCTCCGAGTCTGGTCACCGCAACGAGCATAGCGCGACTAAAAGTCGAATTTAATTCCCTGCGCCAGCGGCAATGTGGTCGAATAATTGATGGTGTTGGTTTGCCGACGCATATACGCCTGCCAGCTGGTCGAACCGGATTCGCGGCCACCGCCCGTTTCTTTTTCACCGCCAAATGCGCCACCGATTTCAGCGCCTGAAGTGCCGATATTGACGTTGGCGATGCCACAGTCGGAGCCCGACGCCGATAAAAACTGTTCGGCCTCGCGCATATTCAAAGTAAAGATTGAGCTCGACAAACCCTGTGGCACATCGTTTTGCAATGCAATCGCTTCGTCCAAGGTTTTGTAGGTCATCACATACAAAATGGGTACAAAGGTTTCATGACGCACCACCGCCGTTTGTGCCGGCATGCGGAAAATCGTCGGCTGCACATAACTGCCAGCGCGCTCAATACGACCACCGCCGCACAACAGCTGGCCGCCCTGCTCTTTTGCCGCAGCAACCGCCGCATCAAAACGTTTGGCTGATGGCTCATCGACCAGTGGGCCCAGCAAGGTGCTCGCCTCAATCGGATCACCGACGCGTTTTTCAACTTGCGCATACGCCTTCACCAAGGTTGCGCAAAGTTCGTCGGCAATTTTCTCCTGCACGATCAAACGGCGCGTGGTGGTGCAGCGTTGCCCGGCGGTACCGACGGCACCAAAAACGATGCCCGGTACCGCAATCGCTAGATCGGCCTGATCGCTGACAATAATGCAGTTATTGCCGCCCAACTCCAGCAAGCTTTTGCCCATACGCGCAGCCACACTCTGCCCGACGGCGCGGCCAATTTCGGTGGAGCCGGTAAAGCTAACCAATGCGACGCGGCGGTCTTCAACAAACTTCTGTGCGAGGACATTGTTACCGTCGTTAAACATAAAGAAAATTTCTGGGAAGCCGGCCTCTTTCAATGCTTCATTGCAAATCTTTTGCGAGGCGATTGCGCAATAAGGCGTTTTCGGGCTGGGCTTCCAAATCGAAATATTGCCGCAAATTGCTGCCAAAAATGCATTCCAGGCCCAAACCGCAACCGGAAAGTTGAAAGCGGAAATGATGCCCACCAAACCCAGCGGATGCCATTGTTCATACATACGGTGTTCTGGGCGCTCCGAGTGCATGGTCATACCGTACAACATGCGCGCTTGGCCTACGGCAAAATCAGCGATGTCGATCATTTCTTGCACTTCACCATCACCTTCAGGCTTGATCTTGCCCATCTCCAAACTGACCAAGGAGCCCAGCGCATCTTTGTGCTTGCGCAAGGCTTCGCCGCAAAGACGAATTGCTTCACCGCGCTTAGGCGCTGGAATTTGCCGCCAAGCCAAAAATGCGGCTTGCGCGCGGCTAACAATGGTTTCGTATTCCACCGCTGTTGCTGAACTTACTTCACCCAACACCCCACCGGTGGCTGGAATGTGGCTAGCGAAACTGGCCACGCCGGGCTTGGACCATTCGCCGTGCCCCAAATACGAGCCCGCTTCATTCGTGCTCAGGCCCAGCGTTTGCAAAATTGGATGCGTCATGGCAATTTCCTTCGGGCAATCAAAAAAGAGGCGCGAAGTGTAACGAGCTAATCCTGGCCCTGAGCTGGATGTGTGTGGTTATTTTTCAGGAAGCAGGAAACTTTAAATGCAAGTTCCGAACACCGCATAACATCCGTTAGTTTGCTAACGACGTGTCGTAACGCAGTGGGGCCAGCGGAGCTACATCTTTGATTCTGGCAGTGATGGTGGGCCGCCCGAGATTCGAACTCGGGACCAACGGATTAAAAGTCCGCTGCTCTACCGACTGAGCTAGCGGCCCACAGACTCTTTGAAAGGTTCG
>JAYTAO010000495.1:0-7248 GCA_043737435.1 Rhodanobacteraceae bacterium
GCCTCGCCATTTCGCGCCGAGCAACTTAGCGTGCGGGTGGTCGATAACATTTCCACACGCTTTCGAGATCGGCGCGCTTCGCTTGTGCCGATGATCGAACTGATGGCGCGGCAATATGCTCAAGCACCCGGTAATTACCTGAGTTTTGTCAGTAGCTTTGAATACCTACAGCAACTTCTGGCGCTGTTCTGCGCGCGTTACCCAGGCATTCCGGTGTGGCAGCAGTCGCCCGGAATGCAAGAAGGCGCAAAGAAAAGCTTTTTAGATCGCTTCACGCCACAATCAAGTGGCATCGGCTTTGCAGTGTTGGGCGGTGCGTTCGCCGAGGGCATTGACCTGCCGGGTAAACGCTTGATCGGCGCTTTCATCGCGACCCTGGGCCTGCCGCAGATCAACGCCGTTAACGAGCAAATCAAGTTGCGCATGCAGGCCAGTTTCGGCAGCGGTTATCATTACACCTATCTCTTTCCCGGCCTGCAAAAAGTGGTGCAGGCGGCGGGCCGGGTGATTCGCAACGAGTCAGATCAAGGTGTGATTTACCTGATTGATGATCGTTATACCCAAAGCGAAGTTCGCAAACTTTTTCCTGGTTGGTGGCAAGTGGAGCTGCAGCAAGCGCGCCCTTACCAAGCCGAATTGCTGCCCGCCAAGCGCAATACTCGCATCATTCCAATCAGCACAAGCTCCGTCGATGACATCAATCAAAATTGGCATCACAGTGATGGGCGGACTGAAAAGCTACATAAAAGCGAATTGGCGGTCGAACTGGGCTAGCATGCGAGCCTTCGCCCCTTTGAGTGCGCATTGGCCTGATCTTGGCGAATGGCAAATGATGTTTGTGACTTATGTTTGGTTTTCTACGCCGTCGCCACCCCGCAGAGTCAGAATTTCGCGCTTTGATCGAGCGTTACGCGGGCTTGATGCGTGCGACGCTGCGGCAAATTGATCACCGTATGCCCGAGGCTGATCTAGAAGAGTTAGAGCAAGACGTGCGCCTCAAACTTTGGCAGTCCTTGGTGGCAGAAGGTAATTTTGACAAGCCAGCGGCATTTATCCGCAAAGTGATCGTCAGTGTTTCCATTGATGCGGCGCGCAAACGCTTGGTGCGCGGCAGCGGGCTTGAACACGTCAACATCAATGAATTGGAAATAGCCGATTGCTCCAGCGCTGAACAGCTGGAATTTCGCGGCGAATTATTTGCCCTGGCCAAGCGCCTAAGCGCTGAGGCACCCGAATCGGCGCAAGGACTCAGCCTTTATCTGCAAGGATTTACCACCGAAGAAATCGGCACCTTGATGGGCTGGACTGAAGCCAAGGCGCGCAATATTGTGTATCGATACCTGGACGATGTGCGGGCTCGGCTGGGCTCGGAACGGCAAAAGTAGCTGATCTTCGTTCGTCAGTCGCTGCGTTTTTGATTCATAGAGAACCATTCTGGCAACTTTGGATTGATCCTTTTCCAGCCAATGCCGTGATAACTGGGCTTGTGTATCTCGATAAACACTAAAACCACCGTTAGCACCAAAGATATTAACAGCGCCAATTTAAAAGACGGAGTCGAGAAATTTAAGTGGCAATAAAACAGACATAAAAAAACTACTGACCATATTATTTCTGGAATTCGAGACATTCGAACTAAATTGCAAAACAAGAAAAAATGCAAAACGACAAAGCCGACCAGTATTGCGTAATTCCGCCCAATGTAGCTTAAAAAAACGGCTAAAACTAAAGCCGCTGCAAGAATGAAAGCATCTAAAATCGAAAACCTAAAGCCGGGTTTGAACTGCATTTTTTACGCCTTTATTTAATCATTAGGCACAGATGCACGATTAAGAAGTATGCCGATAAAACGCATCAAGCTGAGCATAAACCCCCGGATAAATCGCATTCAGATGTTCTGGGGCTAAAAAATAGTATTCGCTGACCACCGCGAAGAATTCAGGCGGGCTATGCGCGGCATAGCTGTCAATTTGTGCAGTGCCGTAAGCAACATCATGTTTAAGTGATTCAAAAGCTGCGCTCAGCGAGTTTGAAAAAGTCTGCACCGACATATTCGGATGTAGCGGCGGAACGCCATTGATACTGCCGCCTAGCGCATCGATCTTGTGCGCGATCTCATGAATAACGACATTGCCAACGCGTCCGAAGCCCGCCAAGCCGCGTTCGATGTCCTCTTTAGACAATACAACCGGGCCATGCTGCGAAGTTTCACCGGCCATTTCTTGCTCATATTCGATCACAAGCCCCGTGTGCGCATCAATCTTGCTGCGCATGGCGCGGAACCCTTCTGGATACACCACCACGCTGGAAAATCCTTCCAGCGCACCAAACCCTAAATGCAGTGCCGGCCAACAAGCCAGAGTCGCAATCTTGATTTTCAGGCTCAGATCAATCTCCAAGCCGCCGGCACCATAAATGTTTTTGTCGACCAGGAATTCTTTGACCAATTGGCGCAACGTTGCTTTTTCCGGATTCGCAAGCCCGCTCAAACCCGGCACGCGGCACAGCACCGCTTGAAACCACGGCTCGTGCTCTTGCCATTGAAGTTTGCTGGCGCGGTACAGACGCCATTTTGCTAAAAGCCAGCGCATAAATTTCCAAATCATTCGTTGTGTCAAAGCTGGGCGCTAAGTCGCAAGAAATCAAGTTGCACAGCACACATTTGAGTGGCGCGTTTTCCCACTATTTGTACGAGCTATCAGTTTCATCGATTTTTTAGTTAGGCAAAACATTGAATCCACGCTTGTATTAACGCGCGTTGGCCCCACCTTGGGCGACACTAGGCGCTTATGCCTGCTGTTGAGAGTCAAGCCATGAGTAACGCGATCGTCGCCACCCAAAGCAATTTTGAAACTGAAGTCATGGAAGCGTCCTTGACGACTCCAGTGCTGGTTGATTTCTGGGCACCGTGGTGTGGCCCCTGCCGCACGCTCATGCCAACTTTAGAGCGCGTCGTTGATAGCCACAATGGCGCGCTGAAGTTGGCCAAGGTCAATACCGATGAAGAACCCGCGCTGTCGCAAATGTTTGGAATTCGTAGTTTGCCAACGGTGGTGCTGTTTAAAGATGGCAAACCGGTGGATGGTTTTATGGGTGCACAGCCCGAAGGCGCGATACGCGCATTTTTAGAAAAGCATCTGACTGCAGAAACCGCAGCGTTGGAAGTGGCGGCGGAAGAGGAGATGGATACCGCGGTTGCGCCTGAATTGGAGGAACGCATCCTGCTGGCGCAGGAAAAAATGACCGCAGAACCAGAGAAAGAGGAGCATCGCTTGGAATTGGCCGATCTGTTGGCGCAAAGTGGTGATGCGCCAAGCGCGCGTGAAATGCTGGAGGGCGTACGGACGCTTGCGGAAAGCGACGCGGCAAAGCGCGTACAAATTCGGCTTCAGTTTCTAGATATTGCCGAGCAGGCTCCTAGCGCCATTGAGTTGCAAGATGCAATCGCCAAAGACGTTGGTAATTTAGCAGCGCGCCATCAACTAGGCGCACGATTTCTCAACGCGGGGCAAACCACCGCAGCGCTGGATCAGTTTTTGACAATTTTGCGCACGGATCGAAAGTTTGAAACCGACTTAGGTCGACGCAGCATGTTGGACGCATTTCGAGTCATTGACGATGCTGACATTGTCGCCGACTATCGCCGTAAATTAAGCACGGCGGTCTTGGCATAACTCGAAAAACGATATGCAAGAACGCCTGAGCTTAGAACAAGCGCGGGTCGCTATCATTGCTGCCTTAGCGGGCCGACGCTTGAACGTCGAGGCAGTCAGTACCGCGGAAGCTACGGAGCTTTACGGGCGCACGTTAGCCGAAACGCTGTACGCGCCGATCGCATTGCCGCCTTTTGCAAATTCCAGCATGGACGGTTATGCGCTTTGCGCGGCAGATTTGATCGAGCAAGTGCTGCCACTGCAAGGTGCGGCGTTGGCGGGCACGGCGATGGCGCGGCTATTGCCTGGGCATTGCATGCGCATCACCACCGGTGCAGCCTTGCCCGTGGGTGCGGATTGCGTGATCATGCAGGAACAGTGCGTGCGTGATGGCGAAAACATTCATTTTAATATCGCAGCCCTACCCGGCGCCTTTGTGCGCGACGCCGGTGAAGACTTTGAAAAAAACCAGCTGGCGCTGCGCATTGGTACGCGTCTGGGTGCGGCTGAGATTGCCTTGCTGCACGCATTTGGCCTGACGACTGTGCGCGTGTATGCGCGCCCACGAGTACTAATTTTGGCCGGCGGCGATGAGCTAAAAACCGCCGGTCATAAACTCACGCACGGGCAAATCTATGAATCCAATCGCGCCTGTTTAAGCGTGCTGCTTAGTACACTCGGAGCGCACGTCGTCAGTTCGCCGATTATGGCGGACACCCAGGCGGCCGTTTCCAGCGCGCTTGCGCTGGCAGTGCGGGCCGCAGATTTGGTGATTAGCACCGGTGGTGCGTCGGTTGGCGAGGCCGATTTCTTACCGAAAATGCTGCGCGAGCTGGGGCACGTGAATTTCTATCGCGTGCGAATGAAGCCGGGCATGCCGGCACTTTTTGGCGAAATTGATGGCAAGCCAGTATTGGCATTGCCGGGGAATCCCGTCAGTGTTTACATCACCTTTTTAATGCTTGCCAAACCTGCTGTGGAGATGCTTTGTGGCCGTGAGCCGACAGAATTGTTGCCCTTTTGGCTGCAGCTTTCCGAACCGATTCGCAAGAGTCATGCGCGCCGTGAGTTCTTGCGTGCCGCCTTGGTGCAGGCTCCGCAAGGCGTCAAAGTGCGCGCCTTGGAAGGGCAGGGTTCGGCGATGTTGCGCGTCCTAATCCTAGCCGATGGCTTGATCGATTTGCCCGAAGGCGAATGCGAGCTGCAGGCCGGTACACGGGTGGCGTATTTGCCGTTTCGCGGCTTGCTTGGCTAGGAAAAATATGAGCGCAACGCTAAGCCCCATACAAGCCTTCGCCGCCTGCGCCCAAAGCGCGTGGCTTATTGATGTGCGCGAAGCGAATGAAACAAGTCTGGGGCACGTACAGGGCGCACGCTTAATCCCGCGGGCTGTGCTAGCAGCTGAGTTGCTGCGACTAGGCGTTGATAAAGCAACTAACATTTTGCTTATTTGCCAAACGGGGATGCGCTCTAGTGCCGCTGCGCAGGCGCTGAGCGCTGAAGGATATACTTCGGTGCATAGCATTGTCGGCGGTTCCATCGCATGGCAGGCCGCGGGGCTGCCATGGGGCGCTGTAGGCACATTGAGCGCAGCGGAACAGCAGCGCTATTCGCGTCAACTGTTGCTGCCCGAGCTGGGTTTGCAGGGCCAAGAAAAACTTAAAAAGGCGAAGGTTTTATTGATTGGCGCTGGCGGCTTAGGCTCACCAGCGGCGCTTTATCTAGCTGGGGCAGGCGTGGGAACCTTGGCGATTAGCGATGGCGACCGCGTTGATTTGAGCAATTTGCACCGGCAAATTCTGCACCGCACCGATAGCATTGGTATCGCGAAAACGCGCTCGGCAGCGACGCAGTTGCAGGCGCTGAATCCGTTGGTTCGTGTGCTCGAGATACCGGCGCTGACGGCCCTGACTGTCGATGCGTTATTGCCCGAATTCGACATCGTCGTCGATGGCTCCGATAATTTTCCTACACGCTTTTTGGTGGCCGACGCCTGCGTGAAGCACAAAAAGCCTTTAGTTTATGGCGCGGTGCTGCGCTTTGACGGCCAAGTCAGCGTGTTCTTGGGGCCGGCTGATGCCAGTGGCGCCGCACCCTGCTATCGCTGCCTATTCGCCGCGCCGCCGCCGCCCGAACACGCGCCCAGCTGCGCGCAAGCGGGCGTTTTAGGCGTGTTGCCCGGCGTGATTGGCACGCTGCAGGCGACCGAGGCGATCAAGCTAATCGCCGGAATTGGCACGTCTTTAAGCGGGCGCTTGCTGTTGTTCGACGCCAAAAATATGCGTTTTCGCGAAATCACTGTTCCGCGCGACCCACATTGCCCCAGCTGCGCGCCAGGGGCGGTTATTCAATATGAGGCGGGTGCGGAGTATTGCGAGGGGTAAAGCAGTGCGGCGATTTGCCGCACATAGTTCCCTCTCCCCGCCGACAATTATCAATAGAAACAAATACATAATACGGGGAGAGGGTTAGGGTGAGGGGTAAACGTTTTCTTACCGCACGTTTCGAGCACAACAGTGCAGGTCTGTCAGCCTGCTTTGGCCGAATCCGCCATTTGCCGTCACGCGAATTGTAGGTTCGGCTATTCTTTTCTGCATGGTGGATGTCCAAGGTGCACCAGCATGGTGGATGTCCAAGGTGCACCAAAATTTGTGTCGCTTCAAGCATTACTTCCCTTGCGCCAGCAAGCCATGCTTTTCAATAAAAGCAACCACCGTTTCTAGACCCGTGCCGGTGCGCAAATTGGTAAAAACAAACGGCCGAGTGCCGCGCATGCGCTGTGCATCAGCGGCCATCACATCGAGATTCGCGCCCACATGCGGTGCCAAATCGGTTTTATTGATAATCAAAAGATCCGAGCGGGTAATGCCAGGCCCGCCTTTGCGCGGAATTTTTTCACCGCCGGCGACATCAATCACGTAAATCGTCAGATCGGATAATTCCGGGCTAAAGGTGGCGGCTAAATTGTCGCCGCCGGATTCAATCAAGATCAGATCCAGCTCAGGAAAATCAGCACTCATGCGCGCAATCGCCTCCAGATTAATCGAGGCGTCTTCGCGAATCGCGGTGTGCGGGCAGCCGCCGGTTTCCACGCCCATCAAGCGTTCGGCGGGTAGGGCATCGGCGCGCAGCAGAATTTCCATATCTTCTTTGGTGTAGATGTCATTGGTGATCACAGCCATTTGGTATTGATCGCGCATGCGCTTGCATAGCAATTCGCACAGCGCGGTTTTGCCTGAACCCACGGGGCCACCGATACCGACTCTTAGTGGATTGGCTAGATTGTTGGCGGGCGCAGTTATCTTTGTCATAGTCATCAATAGTTAGGAACGATACAAACGGCTGTATTGCACTTCGTGCTGCATGGAAAGTAAGGAAAGGCCCGGTGCCCAGTTCGATAGTTCATCATCGCCGAGCTGCTGTGCGGTGCTTGCCGCTTGCTCCAATTCAGGCCGCAGCGTTAGCAATAAGCGCTGGCCGGACACTTGCCCGAGCGGCACGGATTTCACACACACCAAGACTTGATTTTCGGCCCAGGAAAATAAAACTCCCAGAAGCACCGCAGTGTGCGGCACGGCCAAGGCAACGGCGGCGC
>JAYTAO010000496.1:0-2922 GCA_043737435.1 Rhodanobacteraceae bacterium
GTTACTCAAAATCATCAATCAACAAATTGTTTGGATCAAGCCCAGGGACCAATAGGTCGACCTGTAAATCCTCGCTCAAACCGCGCCCGGACAGTGCAACCTTTCCCGCGACCGGTGCGGTATTGGCTTCGAATGAAAAGCTATACAAACTCGACCATTTAAGTTCGCTGGCCGGACTACGTGCCCTGAAATGCACTGAGCCGCCGCGACCTTCAGCCCAGTCGGTGATCGCATCGTCGCCATCATTTACTAAAATGTTGCTAATCAACGCCTGGTTCGACGGCACTGAAAAACCGCTAATGCCCGCGCTATCCAGCAGCCGAGTATTGAGCGAATCAATGACTTCTAAAGTCGCGCTTAGATAATCCAGATTCATGACCGCATAGTCGTAACGAGTATTGCCGCTTGGCAGTAATTGCGTGCGAACTGCAACTTTCAGGCTACCGTTAATCAGGGTGACTTCTGCGCTCAAATTGCCCACGCCTGGATTCGATGGGTCAACCCAACGATCAATGACCGGGCCGCTGATGAAGGGCTGTTCGTCGGTTGCACTCCAGATCAAGCCGTAGCGGGGGGTGAATTGCTTGGAGCCCATCGTGTTTTTGATGTTAATGTCATCGCGCACCACATACCAAGCTTCATAAAAATATTGATAGTGCAGGGGATCGCTAATTTTTGATTCGGGCACCATCAATCGGTTGCTGGTCGGGGACAGAACCGGGCTGTCATTGACGCCATCGCAGTTGCTGTCGTAAATCGAACCACAGCGGGCCCAAAGGCCAAGCGCAGGCACGATTTCGCTGCGCGAACCCAGTGCTGTTGCCGCGTCGTTGTTGCCAGAGCTGTAAACATCGCCGCAGCTGCGCCCAAGGATGTGATTGTCGCCACATTGCACAGTGCAGCCGTCATTGATGGTCAAATAGGCATGTTTCACGCCGGAGCGCGCGATATGTTCAATCTGGCCGGTGTCACTGATGCGGTAAATATTCCACACCAAAAACGGATGCTGGTCATTATTGTAGGGCGCAAAACTGCCGCTAAATTTTTCGTTCCAGGGCACGTCGCTAGTACTGTCGGTGTCGCTGTTTTTTAACGTCGCATTGGGCGCAAAAATGGCGAAACCATCACTGTCACCCTCCGGGCCATCGCAGGTTCCGGCGCAGCGTTTGTAATCCAAACTCGCCATAGATTCCAGCAGCACGTCGGTTTGGTAGGTTCCTGCTACAGGGTTTGCTGGATCCAAAAGTGTGCCTGCCCAATTCGGGTTGGCACATGATTGCGGTAAATTAATTGGTGCAGAGGCAACAATCTGCGCATCGAATGCCATGGAACCCACCGCCAAGCCGGTGAGCGTGCCATCGCCCAGCCAAAGTGCGGCCGTTCTAGTCAGTCGCAAATCCATATTACGCATGCTCAGTCGAGTTTTATCCTGGAGCAGCTCGTAGTGCACGTGATCGCTGACAAACCAAGCGACGCCGTCGCGATCCAGTATTTCCAAGTCACGTGCGGTACCCGACTTTGCTCGCGTAGTGAAACCGGCGAAGCTTTTGCTTTTACCCGCGTACGTCCATTCAAAACGCCCGCCGGATTGCAGCGCGCCGCCGGTAAAGTGATCGAAGTTGCCCTGGGGCGCACTGAATTCAATGCGTGCTGAATCGGTAATACTTAAGGGAAATAGGCTCGATTCTTCCGCTTGCCGCATGCCGTCGGCACCTAGGGTGATGTGCAATTCCTGCAATAGCGCGGTATTGAGACTTACCGTGAGTGTGCCGCCACGCGCGGCCCAATTTTGCTCGGCCTGTTTTTGCCCTAGTTCTCGGTAGACTGGGTTCAGCGCGGCAGTGGTGGTGGCACCTTTTGGGTACGCTGCCGTGGCTAGAGATGCTATTAAAAACGTGGAAGCGACTAAAACCGGAATGGCGGGCATGTTGAACTGTCGACGTGTATTAAGATGTCAGAAATAATACGTGGAACATCTGTTTGGCAAGTGTGTAGGCATGCTAAAACGTTCTGTGTTTTGCTAGCGTTGCGACTCATTCGTACCGTTTGGCCTGAACGGCGAGACGCAACCCGCCATGTGGCATGAGGCGAAGCGGAGCAAGTAGACTCATTCAAAGCCGTTAAAGAATTCGCCTGGAACGCTGGGGGCACCTGGAATCAACAAATCCACCAGTACATCATTAGCCAAGCCTCGGCCTTGGAGCGCTACCTTGCCAGAAATCGGCGCTGCGTTTGCTTCAAAAGAAAAACTATACAAGCTCGACCAGCCAATTTCGGCGGCTTGACTCGGTGTGGTGAAAACAATGTTGCTGCCGTTGGCGAAGGTCCAATCTGCAATATTGGCAGAGCCATCCGTCACGCTGATGTTGCTGACCGTTGACTGTGCAGCAGGCACCGAAAATCCACTGATGCCTGCGCGGCCAAGCATTCGAACGTTGAGTGAGCTGAGGGTTTCTAGCTGTGCAGACACATAATCCAAGTTCATCACTGCGTAGTCGTACCGCGTGTTGCCATTGCTTAGCAGTTTCGTGCGCACCGCCAATTTTAAGTGACCGTCGGGCAGCACGACTTCGGTACTCATGTTGCCGGAGCCCGGATTCGCCGGATTTACCCAGCGGTCAATTGCAGCACCGGAGATAAAAGCTTGTTCATTGTTCGAACGCCAAAGTCCGCCCGAATAGGCCGGTGTGAACTCTTTGGAGCCCATGGTGTTGTAGATATTGACGTCTTCGCGCACTACGTACCAACCCTCGTAATAGTAACGGTAGTTCGTGGTGTCGCTGATTTTCGACTCGGGCACCAACAGCCGATTATCAGTGCTAGTCAAACTTGGGTTGTCGTTTGCACCATCGCAATTGCTGTCGTAGACCGAGCCACAACGCGCCCAAATGCCGAGTGCGGGCACAATTTCACTGCGCGGCC
>JAYTAO010000497.1:0-7212 GCA_043737435.1 Rhodanobacteraceae bacterium
TTCTTAAAAAAATCAAACACTTGAAACCACATCGTCTTAACTTAAACCTAGGTCTGTCTATGACACAAAAAACCCCGCGCTGGGCGGGGTTTTTTGTGTCATAGAAAGACCTAGGTTTAAGTTAAGACGATGAGGTTTCAAGTGTTTGATTTTTTTAAGAAATTTACTAAAAATAAGAACGCGCCATACGCCAATCCGGCTGCGGTGCCAAACGCTGACCCGGCTTTTTCAGACTTGCAAACTTCGCCTGCGCTCAGCGGTGCGCAATTGGCTCCGGCACAATCTTTGCGCGAAAGACTTGCCCGCACTGTGCAAGCGCTCACCGGTAGCGTCACCGCACTTTTTTCGGGCAACCCGAAAATCGACGAGGATTTTCTCGATGAACTGGAAACCACGTTGATCACCTCCGATTGCGGTGTTGCGGTGGCAACACGCGTGGTTGCACGTTTGCGTGAAGGCGTGCGAAAGCGCGAGTTCGTCAGCGCTCGGGACTTATTGCTGGCTTTGCGCAAGGACTTGTTTGATATTTTACTGCCCGTTGAACTGGCGCTTTGGTTTCCACCCGAACCCAAACCCTTCGTTATTTTGATGGTCGGGGTCAACGGCGCGGGTAAGACCACCACGATTGGCAAGCTTGCACAGCGTCTACAGGCTCGCGGCAATACCGTCATGCTGGCGGCAGGCGACACCTTTCGCGCGGCTGCCGTGGAACAGTTGAAAGAATGGGGGGCGCGCAATAACGTAGCCGTGATTTCGCAAAGTAAAAGCAGGGAAGGGCAAAACGCTGATTCGGCTTCAGTAGTTTTTGATGCCTATCAGTCAGCCAAGGCTAAGGGTATGGATGTGCTGATTTGTGACACCGCCGGGCGTTTGCACACACAAAACAATTTGATGCAGGAGCTTGCCAAGGTCAAGCGTGTGCTGGGCAAAATTGATGAAAGTGCGCCGCACGAAACGCTATTGGTTATTGATGGGTCGATGGGCCAAAACGCTTTGATTCAAGCTCGGCAGTTCAACCAGGCGATAGGCTTGACCGGTGTCGCGATCACCAAACTGGATGGCACCGCTAAAGGTGGTATTGTTTTTGCGGTGGCCGACGAGCTGAAATTACCGCTGCGTTTCATCGGTGTGGGTGAAAAAATAGAAGACTTGCGCGAATTTCGCGCCGGTGAGTTTTTGGACACTTTGCTTCCCGAATCGATTGCGAAAGACTAATTTTTTATAGGCTGACAGCTATGTCTGACACACTGTTTAGTAAAATTATCCGTCGCGAAATTCCGGCACATATTGTCTATGAAGATGATTTTGTGCTCGGCTTTAAGGACATCGCGCCGCAAGCGCCCAAGCACGTACTTTTCGTGCCTAAACGCGCGATTGCCACGCTAAATGAAGCCACGATCGCCGATGCGGAATTGCTAGGTAGGTTAGTCATCGCGGCAAGTCAACATGCAAAGGCGGAGGGTTTTGCTGAGAATGGCTATCGGGTCGTGATCAATTGCAATGGCGACGGTGGGCAAACGGTATTTCACGTGCATTTGCATTTGTTAGGCGGCCGGGCTTTGAATTGGCCGCCAGGTTAGCCATTCAAAATTCTACTGCTTCTCTTTTGCTTTCCAGCCGTGCGCTTTAATGTCGAGTCTGAGGCTGTACAGCGCCGTAAAAGCTGGAAATAAATTTTGCAGCACGCCTACGGAGTCACTTTTTTTCGAGAATACAAAATAGCTTAGCGTCATCAAACTGCCGACGATGCTCATGTACCAGAAAACTCGCGGAATTACCGGCCTTTGCGCTTTGCGTGAGGCTAAAAACTGTACCAACCAACGGCCGGCAAACATCAGCGCGCCGACATAGCCGATGAGTTTCCACGGCGTGATGTGCAGCCCGGTCCAAGCTAACCAGAGAATTTGCTCATTCATTCGAGGCTACTCGCGTTCAATGAAGTCGCAACTACTGCACTCACTGCCGTCAATTTCGCTCGGCGCTGCAGCCACGCGACGCCGATAATGTCAACAATTCCAACCCACAGCCGATTCCATAAGCCGTATTTGCTCACCCCGGCCACGCGTGCGCGATGGGTGACGACGACACTTTTGGTTGGTAGTCCTGATCTTGCGAACAATGCGGGTAGGAACCTATGCATATGGTCAAAGTAGGGTAGTTCTAAAAACGCCCGACGTGGGAATAGTTTAATACCGCAGCCGCTATCCGGGGTCGCGTCGCGCAGCAAACGTGAGCGCACGGCGTTCGCGACTCTGCTGGACACCCGCTTGAGCCAAGTATCGCGTCGATCTTTACGCCAACCGGCGAAACAGGCGTCTAGTCCGTAGTGGTCGCGCTCGTTAAGGAGCTTCGGGATATCGGCCGGATTGTTTTGCCCATCACCGTCCAAGGTAACTACCCAATCAGCGCTTGCACGCATGACGCCAGTACGCACAGCCGTGCTTTGACCACTTTGCTTGATATGACTATAAACGCGCAAGTTTAGATGTTGGGTCAATAACGTTGTGAGCACCGCTAACGTACCGTCTTTACTGGCATCGTTAACAAACACCATCTCAAAAGTACAAACGCCGCTAAGCGTTGCGACAATTTCGCTGATTAAATTCGCAACATTGTCGAGTTCATTGTGCACAGGTACAACGACAGAAAGTGCGGGCGACACATCAGCCATAACAGTCAAAAGATAAAAAATCAGGCCTTATAGTATGACTTAACCCATGCGACAAGCTCCGCAATCCCCGTTTTTAATGGCATTTTGGGTTCATATCCAAAAGCTGCGTTTGCCGCAGAGATATCGGCGAAGGTGGCTTGCATGTCGCCGGGTTGCATTGGCTGGAGTGCGCGAATCGCGGTTGTTCCCAGGGCCTGCTCAATCAAGTTGATAAAGCCATTTAATTTTACCGGCTGCCCAGCTCCCAAATTATAAACTGCGAAAGGCTTTTCCTTCGGTGGCGGCGTACGCAGCGCGGCCAAAATGCCGTCGACAATATCACTCACGTGGGTGAAATCACGCATCATGTCGCCGCCATTAAACACATCAATGGGCCGTCCTTCCAATATCGCTCGGCTAAATAAGATGGGTGCCATATCAGGCCGCCCCCAAGCACCATATACCGTGAAAAATCTGAGTGCTGTGCAAGGAATTCCGTAAAGGTGCGCGTAGGAATGCGCCATCAATTCGTTCGCGCCTTTGGTCGCTGAGTAGAACGACATCGGCGTCTCAATCGACATGTCTTCCCGGAACGGCGTTTGCGCTTGTGCGCCGTACACCGAGGAGGTAGAGGCAAACACCAAATGCTCGACGGGGAAACGGCGGCAGGCCTCTAAAATATTGAGAAAACCGGTCAAATTGCTGTGCAGATAGTCATAAGGTGCCGCAATCGAGTGGCGTACGCCGGCTTGAGCCGCTAGATGTATGACCCGGTTTGGACGATGCGCTTCAAAACAATGCATGACTGCGGCGCTGTCCGCCACATCAATCACAATGGGGGTTAATGCGAATTCGGCGATGCGTGCTTGTTTGAGTTCGACGCTGTAATAGCCGTTTAAATTATCAAGTTGCACAGTACACTCATGGCGCTTTGCCAAGCTGCGCGCGGTGTAGGCACCAATAAATCCAGCCGCGCCAGTAATTAAAGTAGTCATTCTAAGCAACGTCGGTCAAAGGCGAATGCTTGAGATTAGTTGAAGCCAGGGCTAATTGAAAAGCGTTCTTAAACCCGCCAATAAATCGCCATATCCTTGCGTTTTTATCGACGGCGCATGCATCGGTAAGCGCACTTGCGATGCACTTGGCGTTCGGATCACCCGTTGCGCCAAGTGTGGCTGCAAGCAAGCGGCAGTAAAAGGCAAGCGACAAAATTCCAAAAGCGTGCGCACCTGCGCTTCGGTATCACCCACTAATAGTTCATAACTCTGGGCGTAAAGCTGAGCGGGCAAAAGCTTTGCCCAAGTGTCCATTGACCTTCGGTAGCTGACCCAAAAATCGCGTAAGTCTGCAAAGCTATAGCTAAAATTTACCCTGCCTGGCGCGAATAATTGCTTGTAACAAGACCAAACTGTTTCCACCGGGTCGCGCAGGCAATCGATGATTTTACTGCCTGGAAACATGCGCTTGATCGCACCAATGTAGAGCCAATTCTCTGGCAACTTATCGGTGCTTCTAACTTTTTGTAAACGCCAACGCGTGGTCAAACTGAGGTACTCATCACCCATCCGCCGCCAGTCGAGGTCAGTCATTTCCTGCACCCACGCCGGATAGGCCTTGCCGCGCCGCTGGGATTCTTGCTGTATCAATTGCGGCAAATACGGTAGCTCATTGGCGCCCTCTACATCAGGATGCGCGCTAAGAACCTGTTCTACCAATGTAGTACCCGAGCGTGGCAAGCCTACGAGGAAAATAAGCTCGGAGCCGTAAGCGTCCAATGAAATTGCTTTGCTTTGGTTTGGCAAAACATTGAAATTAAATTCCTGCGCCTCTACTGTTGACGTGAATGCTTCGATCACCTGCTGCGTATGTTTGGTAAAGGCGTTGGCGTTCCAGCTGTTAATACGTCCAGCGTCGTCATTAGCGCGCTTGAACGTGGCGAAAGCTGCGCTGAAATTTGCCGCATCTTCATGCGCTTTGCCGAGTGCAAAGCCGATCAATGCGCGATCTTGCGCATTCGTTGTCTGTTCAAACACGCGTGTAAGTGCTTGGTATTCCTGTGCGTTCAGTTGCTCAGTCTTTAAATCTAGCAGTGCAAACCATGCGCGCGCGGGAACTAGATTTTTGCGGATCAATTCGCGGTAAATTTTTGCTGCGTCTTTGCTACGTCCGATCGCCTGAAGAATCCTCGCGCGCTGCAAATACGCTTGCCCAGAATGCGCCTGCACCTTGCCCGATAAAAGTGAAATGGCCTGGTCTACAGCGAGCAGCGCAATTTCGGCTAAGCCCTGGCGGTCAGCTTCCACGCTAAGCTCAAAAAAGTCTTGAAATGTCTTAGCACACGCCCCAGCGCGTTCAAAAAGCCTAGGGTTTTGTTCTAAGTGGCCAGATTTTTCCAGCGTTGAGGCTAGCAAAGTCAGCGCCAAACTGTCGCTTGGGCAATATGCCAAATAGCGCTCTGTCCATTCGCTGGCTGCGCGATAGTTTTTCAATTGCGCCTGTAATCTGCCCATTAACAGAGTCGCACTGGGTGATTGTGGATGCTCTGCCAATGCCATGAGCAGTTCGTGCTCGGCGTGTTTTAGTTGATTTGATTCTAGATACCGGCGAACGGTTCTAGATTGCAAAAAAAATGGATCCGTCATGAAGTGCACTCAAACTCGCCCTTTACAAATATTCGGGGCTGTAGCTTAATCCAAAAAACGTCAGTGCTAATTAAAGGTTCTGCCCAACAACTACTATTCGTCTGAGCCAAATTTTATTTGGGCCATATTCCATAATTAGGTCGTTATCGTGGACTATTTACCCCAATGCTGAGTTCAAAAGTACAACTAGCTAATCAAATTGAATACAAGTTCAGCGTATCGAGCTTGCGCTACCGATTGTTTTTGTGTTTTGTGTGGCTAAGTTTTGTCATCCGCGCCGCAATGGCTCAGTCGGCAAACGATGGCTTTGACCCAAACTTAAGCGGCCCTGTGGATTTAATCCGTTTACAAAGTGACGGGAAAATAATTTTATCTGGTTCCTTTAAAGTGATTGGCGGTTTGCCAAGAGCGGGTTTGGCGCGTGTTAACGGTGCTGGGGTACCAGACGACTTTGATCCTGGCGTTGTTGGGCGTGTTCACGCATTGGACACACAGCAGGATGGGCGTGTGGTTGTTGGCGGGGCGTTTCTAAACGTTGCGGGCACCGCGCGCAATAACATTGCGCGTTTGAATACGGACGGCACTTTAGATAAAAGTTTTATCACCACTACTAATAATAAAGTTAATACTCTGATTTTTCAGAACGACGGTAAAGTTTTAATAGGCGGTAATTTCACTACAGTAAACAATGTGGCGCGAAATCGAATCGCACGGTTAAACCCCGATGGTTCACTTGATTATGAATTTAATCCCGACATTGACGGGCCGGTTAATGGAATAACATTATCAGACACAAAAATAATGGTTGTTGGCGCATTTAATGAGGTTAGTGGAGTCAGGCGAGAGAATGTCGTCAGACTGTTCGTCAACGGAAGTGTTGATCTGAATTTTAATGGAGCGATCAAGGATTCAATTTTCAAAATAGCTTGCTTGCCAAATTCCGGATACTTAATAACTGGATTATTTGTATATATCAATGGGCAATTGCATAAAAATGTTGCACGGATCAATTCAAATGGAATTGTTGATGCCAACTTTAAGGCAAGTACCGATGGCGTCATCAATGATTTTGCTATTCAACCGGATGGCAAAATAATTCTCGCAGGGACATTTAAATATGTTAATGGCCTGCATTCCGCATACATCGGAAGACTCAATTATGATGGTTCCATTGACTCTGAATTTCACATATTCGCTGACAGCGCCGTCAATGCGTTAGCCTATCAGTCCGACGCGTCGATATTGCTTGGTGGTAATTTTAATATTATAAATTCGGAAAAAAGAAATTACTTAGCGCGAACCTCGGAAACAGGAGTGGTTGATAGAAACCTCATCGCAAACACCAATCTAGATGTAAATGCCATCGCTATTTCAGGTAACGGTAATTTATCCATCGTTGGTTTTTTTACTGAAATTGCCGGGATTGCGCGAACGAAAATTGCTTTAATGACCGCCGGGGGCACTCAATTGACCAGCCCAAGCCTACCCGCTAAATCTTTTTTGATCACAACTGCTGTACAGTATGATGGCAAGCTATTAATTGGCGGTAGTTTCAACGATGTCGGCGGCGTGTCAAGAACAAACCTCGCACGTCTAAATATTGACGGGGATTTGGATTTAAGCTTCAATCCGATACCTAACGGCAGAATTTATTCGTTGCTTTCCCTACCAAGCGGAAAAATTTTGATAGGTGGAACATTTACCACTGTTAACAAAGTTTCACGTAAATATATTGCCCGGCTCAATACAGATGGATCGCTAGATCTAAACTTTAACGCAACGCCAAACGGTTTAGTGAGGGCGATTGCGCAGCTGTCGGACGAAAAATTGATGATAGTAGGGGATTTTACTGAAGTTGCTGGACATCAAAAAAATAAAATAGCAAGGCTCGGCTCAAATGGTAATTTGGATCTAAATTTT
>JAYTAO010000498.1:0-17653 GCA_043737435.1 Rhodanobacteraceae bacterium
ATTGAACACTTTTTTGACGCCCCAGCATCGTTGTTTCGTCGTTGCAGGCAATGAGCATGCTGCCTCCTCACACCTTGCTGGAACGCCAAAAAAATGCACCCTTTTGTCCGTCCAACTGCGGTTTCTAGGATAAACGCTACGCCCACTTCACGGCTTTACGCGGCGACTTGGTCAGCACCCAGATTCTTGGCATGAACAAAATTATTTAGGCCGAGGTAGGCCGCGATTGGCGCATAGCCAAAGAAACCGGCCTAGGCGTAGCCGATACCTTCTTTTTTGGAGTCGTCATTGTTCATGGTAAAGACATCTAAATCGAGAGGAACATAACCATTTTCCAGGGCGGTTGGCGTGACACCGGTGCGCTTGAGCAAGCGTAAATTGGCATCGCTCAAATGCGCCCATCACTCAAATCCGGCAGTCACGGTCAAATAACCTTTAAGCGCGATAATCCAAACCGGTGCCATACTTTGCCTGCGGGGTGCGTTGAATTACCAGCGGTTTTATCTTAAAAAATCAATTGAATCATTGGGTTAAGAAGACAAATACCGTATTTTTGGTGGCGGGGTCACGGATTCAGGTATAGAGTTTTTACAGGCTATTCAATTGCGCATGCGTGGCAGCAGCAGAATGGGCGGCTACATGCACTTAATCGTTTTGCCCCCAAAATTCCGTTTGTTTGCAATGGTGCGTTTGACTTGTCGAATCTAGCTCGTATGGATGGGCAAGCAAGCAGGAAGGCTAGAGCCGAATTTGCGGTGCAAATAAAAAACCTGCCGGATGCTTCTCAATTTAGTTTCCAACTCGATACACAGCAGAAGTTGCCGCACAGGAAAAAGTGAGCAAGTCTAAGTCCGTCAATATCATCGTCAAGATCGCGCATTTCGTCGCCAACCGCATCTGGCTAATTCTCATCGCCAGCGCGCTTGGTCATTTAGGCGCGTGGCATTGGTTTTTGGATTTGTTCGCGCATTTTCGCTGGCAATATCTGTTGGCCTCAATGCTTTGTTTGTGCGCCGCTATTTTTACAAGAAAGCTGCGCTTGATCGTATTGGGTGCGCTGGGCGTACTATGGAATTTTGCGCTGATTGCACAGTATCCATTGGCGCATCCAGCGCGTGCGCCTTACGCTGCGCAAGCGCTGAAGGTGTTGTTCGCCAACTGTGCGATGAGCCAGCAAGGCAATTCCCTGATCACGCTAATTCGCAGCGAATCCCCGGATGTGATCGCTGTCGCTGAACTATCCGAGGCCTTTAGTGCACGACTCAAGACTGAGTTCAGCGCCAGCTACGCCGTGCAAGCGCTCTTTCCGGACTCCGGCTGGCAAGGCATTGGTGTGCTAGTCAAAAATGGCCGCTTGAGTAAAGTTAGCGCTGATTTGGTCGAGCTTGCAGAGCTGGAATTCCCCACCGCAAGAGTGCGTTTTCAAGGCGGCGAACTATTGGTCGTGCACCCTATTCCACCGGTGGCGACCGATGCCGCCGCAAGCCGCGATGTATTTTTTAACGCCTTAGCCCAATACGCGGCGCGCCAGCCCGACACGCAAACGCTGATCATTACCGGCGATTTTAACGCGAGCGTTTGGTCAGCAGCGTATCGTCAAATGCAAGTTACCGGCGAATGGGTCGATTCAACCGTTGGCTTTTGGCCGACGCCGACTTGGCACGGGCCGAACGCTTTATTTGCACCGTTCAGTGTTCCAATCGATCAGCTACTGCTGCGGGGCCAAGGTTCCGTCAGCGCGCGGCGGGTCGTGTCGAACCCTGATTCCGATCATTCCGCGCTGATCACCACTTTGATGCTGGTTCCATGATGAATTTACGCAGTCTACCTAGAACGGTTTGGTTACTCGGCGCGATAAGTTTGCTTAACGATAGCGCGAGTGAATTGGTTTACCCATTGCTACCGCTTTATTTGTCTAGCGTCATGCTAGTCGGCCCACGCTTTCTGGGCTTGATGGAAGGCGTGGCGGAAAGCCTGACTGCGATCCTTAAGCTGGTTTCTGGCGCGCTCTCAGATCGCTTCGCGTCGCGCAAACTACCGGCGGTCTTAGGCTATGCCTTCGCCGCATTGGCCAGACCGATGTACGCCTTAGTTAGCAGCGCGCTGGGCGTGTTTGCATTACGAATTCTAGACCGCTTGGGGAAAGCACTGCGCAGCGCACCGCGCGATGCGCTGTTAAGTGAATCCGTGCCAGCCAGTCAGCGAGGCTTAGCCTTTGGCGTACACCGCAGTATGGATCACGCGGGGGCCGTAGTTGGGCCATTGCTGGCATACGGCCTGATTGCCGGTGGCGCGGATATTCAGCACGTGCTGATGTGGGCGTTAGCGCCTGGCATGCTGTGTGTGATCTTGGCGGCACAGATCAAGGAAAGCGCGCCTTCCGCGGCAAATCTGGGCGAAAAAACAGTTCTGCGAACTTGGCGGTGGCGCAGCCTGCCCAGTCCGTTCAAGCGCTATTTGATTGCGCTCGCCGTTTTTAGCCTAGGAAATTCTAGCAATATGTTTTTGCTCCTTCGCGCCCGTGATCTGGGCCTGAGCATGAGTCAATCGTTGCTATGCTGGGCGCTAATGGCGGCGGTAGCGACCGTGTTAACTACGCCACTCGCCAGTTGGTCAGATCGCATCGGGCGCAAACCGCTGCTCGTGGCAGGTTGGCTCAGCTACGCTGCGCTCTACGTTGCATTTGCGCTTGCACCCAGTTCAATTGCTGCGCTCGTGATGATGTTTTGCGGCATCGGCCTAGTCAGTGCGGCCACGGAAGGCGTGGAAAAGGCGCTGGTCGCTGACGTATTAGATCCTGAGCAAAAAGGCAGCGCGTTTGGCTGGTTTTATTTGGCGTCCGGCCTGCCGTTATTACCGGCAAGCTGGCTGTTTGGCGAAATTTGGGAGCGTACATCGCCGCTAGCCGCGTTTGGTGCCAGCGCGATGTGTGCGGCCTGCGCTGCAGTATTGATGCTGTTTTGGGTGCCGGTGGGGCGTAACGCTGTGATCGTTTGATCGGCTTAAACCCAACCGCGAGCTGCCAGATTTAACAGCGCTTATTTCAAACTTAGCAAAGCCCGCGCCAGCGTTTGAAACTCCGCTTGCGACAAAGTTTCTGCGCGGCGTTTTGGATCGATACCCACCGCTGCTATTTGCAATGCGCTTAGCACCGGCATTACGCCATTGGCCAAAGTCTTCCGGCGCGCACTGAAAGCTAAGCGGCTTAATGTATCGAGGGCGGCATGTTCTACGGCAGGCAGCTGAACCGCGTGCGGCTGCAATCTGACGATCGCGCTGTCTACTTTTGGCACCGGCCAGAATGAAACTGGCGCCACTTTAAATACCGAGGTGACTTGTGCCTGCGCTTGCGCCATGACGCTCAAGCGGCCATAGACTTTGCTGCCGGGTAAGGACGCCATGCGATCAACGACCTCTTTTTGCAGCATGAAATGCATGTCCTCAATGGCGTCCAGATGATTGAGCAAATGAAAAATCAGCGGCGTGGAAATATTGTAAGGCAAGTTACCAACTACGCGGAGTTTTTGCCCAGCCACTTTGGCTAATTCGCTGAAATCCACGCTCAACGCATCCGCGCTAATGATTTTTAACGTGCCAGCACCCGCAGCCATTTGTGCCAATGGCGCGATCAAATCACGATCTAACTCGATGGCGGTCAACTGCCCCAATCTGCGCAGCAGCGGTAGCGTCATCGCACCCTGACCAGGTCCGATTTCAATCATAGCCTGGCCGGGCTCTGGCGCAATCGCGTTAACGATTCGGTCAATAACACTGCTGTCTCGTAAGAAATTTTGCCCAAAGCGCTTACGCGGCGTGTGGCTCATCGCGCCGTCCCGGCGCGCTTTAGTTCCGCTAATTGCAGCGCGTAGTCAATGGCGGCGTATAAACTTTCCGGGCGCGCTAAAGCTTTGCCTGCTAAATCAAGCGCAGTGCCATGATCGACACTGGTGCGAATAAACGGCAAGCCTAGGGTTATATTCACCGCCTCACCAAAACCCTGAGCTTTCAAAACCGGTAAGCCCTGGTCGTGATACATCGCAAGGATGACGTCCACTTCGTGCAAGCGCTGCGGCACGAAGGCGGTATCTGCAGGCCAAGGCCCGAGCAGTTTGATGCCCTTGGCGCCCAAATCGCGCAGCACCGGTTCAATGACTTCAATCTCTTCACTGCCCAAATGCCCACCCTCCCCCGCATGTGGGTTCAAGCCCAGTACACCGATACGCGGTTGTGCCAAACCAAATTGCTCGCGCATGCCGCGATTTAAGGTATGAATAACGCTGCTCAATCGCTCCCGGGTAATTTCGGCGGCAACATGGCGTAATGGCAGGTGCGTAGTAACCAACGCCACCTTCAGCGTTTCGGTGGCTAGCAACATCACCACCGGTGGGCCACCGCTGAGCTGCTGCAAAAATTCGGTATGCCCAGAAAAATTAATTCCGGCGTCGTTGATCACGCCTTTGTGTACTGGGCCGGTCACCATCGCATCGAACTCGCCCGATTGGCAACCGGCGGCAATACGCTGCAGAACACTCAGTACGTAATGCGCGTTGCCCAGCCTTAAGAAACCAAATTCGTTGACTTGCGCCAATTTTTGCGGCACAAAATAAACTGTCGAGGGCGGCATGGGTCCAAAATAGCTAGCGTCGAAGCGCTCAATTTTGAAACCAGTGCGCACCACTCGGCTGGCCGCCTCCAGCAGGCTAGGATCACCGACATACACAAGCTGGGCACCGCCCACCCCGCGCTCGATCGCCCGAGCAATCAGCTCTGGTCCTATCCCTGCGGGTTCGCCCGCAGAAAGTGCGATCCGCAATGCACGTGTGCTCACAATGGATTCACTAGCCTTGGCGCTCGGCCGCAGCCTCAGCTTTACGCTGTTCTTCGCGCAGTTGTCGAGTATTTTCCTCTTCCAGAGCTTTCTCAGCCGCGTCGTCTAATTCTAGATCGTCGGCCGGCACGCCTTCCAAACGCAGCTCAACGAAGCTTTCATTGCGTAGCTGGCGCACAAACTGCTGATACGCCTCGTCAGATTTGCGCTCGCGGATGCTGTCACGAGCTTGATTGCGCGCGTAGTCTTTGGTTCGGTCCAGTTCACGGGTGCCAACTCGCTTAATGATGTGCCAGCCTTCTTCGGTGCTAAAGGGCTTGCTGACCTCGCCGTCTTTCAGCGCCGAAATGGTGTCAGCATAGGTGGTTCCGTAGGTCTGCAAATCAAACCAACCCATATCACCGCCCAGAGCCGCGGTCTGGGCGTCATCAGAATATTTTTTAGCTTGATCAGCAAAATCCGCACCGCCAGCCAAACTGTCGCTGATACCGCGCACGGTCTTTTCCGCCTGCGCATCACTCTTCAATTCGTCCACTTTGACCATAATGTGACGCGCGTTGAATTCAGTAACCATCACTTGTGAATCAGATTTTGACTCTAGAACTTTCAAAATATGTAAACCGCTTTGTGATCGCACCGCGTGCGTGATCTCGCCTGGCTTTAAACCTGCTACCGCTTCGGCGAACGCACCTGGAATCTGATCGAATCGACGCCAGCCGATCACACCTCCGTCAAGCGCCTGCTCAGCATCCGAATAGCGAATCGCGGCTGCAGAGAACTCAATTTTTCCTTCGTCAATCAACTTTTTTACGCCATCAATTTTCTTTTTGGCAAGCTCAAGTTGTTCGTTCGTTGCATTGTCCGGCAGCGCGATCAGAATTTGCGCCAGCTTAATTTCGCCCTGCTTGAGTTGCCCTGAGGCTAACAAAATGTCGATTTCAGACTCACTGACGTCCGAGCGGCTTTGCGCCACGCGTTGTCGCAACTTTTGCGTCAAAATTTCATCACGCATCGTGGTGCGAAAATCACTCAGCCGCAAGCCGTCTTGTTCTAGCGCGGCTGCCAATTGCTCGGTACTCATTTTGTTGCCGCCGGCAACCCGGGCAACCGCTTGGTCAATTTCGGTATCGGTGACCTGCACGCCGGTCTCTTGGGCGCGTATTACCTGGAGTTTGCCAATAATTAGGCGCTCAAGAAGCTGCTTTTCCAAAACATTTTGGGGCGGCAGCTGATCTTCTTTCCCTGCATATTGACGGCGTATGTTAAACATCGCACCGCCCAGCTCACTACTCAAAATCACGTCATCCTCAACCAGTGCGACGATCCCATCGACGGGTTCGCCCGCGAACGAGAACGTGGGCAACGAAACCAGTAGCGCCGCGCAAAATAAAATGGAATGCGCAGAGTCGCGCAGTAGCGAATTAAAAGACATCATTTTTTATGAATCCGGAAATAGGTCGGAAAATCCGACGATAGCATTGTCCAGCAGGCGATCTGTTTTGCGACCCAAAACGCCTAAACCGTTTAGTTCAAGCTCAAAAAAGATCGAGTTTCGGCCTTTGAGCGTGCCAGCACGCAAGTAATGCCGCCCTAACATTCTTAAACGCCAGCAACAGCTTCGATACTCAAAACCCGCTAAGCCTTCCAATGTGCGCTCTTCAGGCAACGAGTAATTCCAGCGTCCAATTAACGACCAGCGCTCATTGATGGGAACTAAACCGGAGATATCGGTTTGTTCAAGCCGATTACGGCGGTAGCGATAGCCAATGTTTAAAAGACCAGCATCGCCGAAGCTGCGTTGCAAGCGCACTGCCGACAAACGGGTATGCGATATTTCTGGATCGAATTGATTCGCCCAACTGACACGCCAACGGTCACTCAGCTGCGCCTGTGCTTCTGCGACCCAGACACCGGCGCTCGAGGTAAAGGGCTGGGCGGCCGGATCTAGAGTCACATTACTATCGTCAAAATAGCGAATTTGTCCGACGCTCAGCCTAATTTTTTCTACTCCAGCCACGTCATCAATCCAACGTGTGGTAATTGCCGCCGCCACTTGATTTGCATCAGCTTGGCGATCCGGGCCGGAAAAGCGATTATTCCGAAATAGCTGCGGGAAACTGAAATCCAATTCGGTGGTGTCAAAGACCGGGAAATTAGCTTGATCGCGAAACGGCGCGCGCAAGTAATAAAGCCTGGGCTCCAAAGTTTGCCGCAAATTTGGAAAAAACAGCGCACTAGCTCGGTCAAAATACAAGCCCGCGTCTAGTGACGCAATCGGCAAAGACCGCGTCGGGCCATTAGCGCCTACAAGCGTGCTGGTGCTGGGATAACGGGAAATATCGTACCGGGTGTGACGAAAATTTAATTCCGGCCTAATGTAACCATAGGATTTGCGCCACTCTATGCGTGCAAAAGGCATCACATCAAAACGCGAGCCTTCAAACCCAATTTCGCGACGAAAATGCACCAGCTCTGTTTTCACACCATAGCTAAATGGGCCAACAAAGTTTTCACTATTAAAATAAACACGCGGCGCGCGGCGATACGGGTCAACAGCATTCAAATTTGCCGGGTCGATAATCTCGAAGCGATCCACTGTCAATCCCGCGTTCCATATGCCAAAAAATGGATTTGCATTGCGGCCATAAAAACCCACTTCACTGCCAATAATACTGGTGGCGTTGGTGGTTAAAGAATCGCCTAAATCTTCAAAATAAAAATCGTCCGAGACTTTATTAAGGGAACTGCCAAAACGCCAAGTCGGGCTTAATTGACTTTGAAAATTTATATTAACGCTGTAGCGGTTATCGCCACCCGGCAAATCGCGCAAACGATCATGCGCTAAGTAAGCGGCATTAACCGAAGCTGTGGTGTCTATTCCTAAATAGCGAAATTCTGAGCCCAACATAAAACCACGTCGTTGAATCACGCGACTGACCAGCGTAGCGTCGTAATTGGGTGCCAAATTAAAGTAATAGGGTAACGCAAAATCTATGCCATCGCTGTTTGCACTTATAGTGGGAGCCAAAAGCCCGCTTTTACGAGCATCAGTTAAAGGGAAGCTTGCGAACGGCAAATAAAATACAGGTATCTTGCCGACCACGACCTTAAAATCTTTCGCATGGCCCACCCCAGCTGCATGATCCAACTCGATTTGACGCGCCTGCACCTGCCATGCTGGAGCATCACCTGGGCAGGAAGTAAAGCTAACGCCAGTCAGCGAACTGGATTCGCCCTGCTGTACGGCGCGGCGCGCGCGGCCGTTGCCTCGTCCGTCTTTCAAGGCATAGCGCACATCACTTAGCGTGCTTTTGTCATTTGCCAAATCCGCCTCGATATCGTTGGCGTAGGCGATCAATTGCCTAGTTTCAATCTTTGCTGGGCCTACTGTACGTGCGGTTTGCGCGGTTTTATCAAGCTCAATACCGGGCGCATCCAGTTTTTGCTGCCCGCGCACTAAGGAAACTCCACCGCTTAATGAAAATTGATTGCCATCAACCGACTCAATTTTTTTCGCATTAATGTCCGTAGGTGCCTGCTCATTCGGCATTTGCACTGGCGCAAGCTCGCTTTGCCAGCGTCCCTCACAAGCCCAATGCGCCTCGGTGCCATTACCCACGCGCTCGCAAGCCCAGGGCTTATCGGGGGCTACACATAAGGCTTGTGCTAGCGCAAAACTTAATGGTGAAAGCGCCAGCGGCAGCGCAAATACAACCTGAAGTCGAAAGTATGGTGCCTGAAAGTTCTTGCGATTAGCCATGCAGCCTGCGCTTATGTGACGAAGTTTTTGACAGCTCTGAACCATCGCATGAAAGCATCTGCCTGAAAAGCCGCTTTTGCCTTGGCGTTCACCTTCAGCTTCGCTACTCTTGGCGGCCAGAATCGTTTTGCACTAGCAAAACATTCACATCAGAAACCCTAATTTTACCGAAGGCACAGATCCTATGAAGATTTTAGTCGGACTTAAACGCGTGGTGGACTACACCGTTCGGGTGCAGGTCAAACCGGATGGTAGCGGCGTCGCAACCGAAGGCGTCAAACATTCGATCAACCCCTTTGATGAAATTGCCCTGGAAGAAGCATTGCGTTTGCGCGAGCAAGGTAAAGCCAATGAAGTTATCGTGGTCAGTATTGGCGCGCAAACGTCCATGCAGCAATTGGATTCGGGACTGGCGATGGGCGCAAATCGTGCGATCCATGTGAAAACCGACCGCGCCATCCAGCCACTGACTGCTGCGCGCGTTTTTTTGAAGCTTATCGAGCAGGAAAAGCCCGATCTGGTCATCCTAGGCAAACAAGCGATCGATGATGACGCAAACCAGACTGCGCAAATGATTGCCGCGCTGTGGAATCGGCCGCAGGCGACCTTCGCCTCAAAAGTTGAAGTGTTTGGTAACAGCTTAAGAGTCACTAGGGAGGTGGATGCTGGGCTAGAAACGCTCGAGGTTGATCTGCCGGCGGTAATTAGCGTCGATTTACGCCTGAATACGCCGCGCTTTATCAAACTGCCAGACATTATGAAAGCCAAGGCGAAGCCTCGGGCGATCATTGATTTTGACAGCTTAGCCGTGGAATCGGGCGACCATTTAAACTACGTCAGTTATGCCCCTCCGGTGAAACGACAAAAAGGCGTGATGGTTAGCGACGTGCCCGCTTTAGTCGCTGCACTCAAACAAAAAGGACTACTGTAATGAGCAAAGTACTGATCATCGCCGAGCACGCGAACGGCAAACTCAACGCATCCACCGCCAAATGCGTGACGTGTGCGGCCAAATTCTCACCGGTCGCGATTGAAATTCTTATTTTAGGCGGCGATGTGGACACCGCAGCGGCGCAAGCGGCGGCGTTAAGTGGCGTTACCCGCGTTTTAAGCCTGTCGAACCCAGCAAACACCTCCGCCATCGCCGCTAACTACGCACCCCAAATCGTCGCCGCAGCGGCTGGCTACAGCCATATATTCGGGCCATCCACCACCTTTGGCAAAGATTTAATGCCACGCGTCGCAGCGCTTATGGGCGTCAGTCAAATTTCCGACATTATGTCTGTCACCGATAGCCATACGTTTCAGCGCCCGATTTATGCAGGCAATGCAATCGCGACGGTAAAAGCGCCTGCAGCGCAGCCTGTCGTTGCCACCGTGCGCACCGCATCATTCGCCGCAATTGGCAATGGCGCCAGCGCGGCAGCAATTGAGGCGATTACGGTCAATGTTGAACTACCCAATCACACGCGTTTTGTCGGCTTGCAAGCAGGTGGCGGTGAACGCCCAGATTTGCAAAGCGCAGCAGTGGTAATTAGCGGTGGCCGAGCGCTTGGTAGCGCAGAAAATTTCAAATTGATTTATGACTTGGCGGACAAAATGAAAGCGGGCGCGGGTGCATCACGTGCAGCGGTTGATGCCGGTTATGCGCCTAACGACATGCAGGTCGGGCAAACCGGAAAAATTATCGCACCTGGGCTGTACATCGCTGTCGGTATAAGTGGCGCGATTCAGCACCTGACTGGAATTAAAGACGCGGGTACCATTGTGGCTATCAACAAAGACTCCGAGGCACCGATTTTTGAAGTCGCCGACATCGGCTTAGTCGCCGATCTATTTAATGCCGTGCCAGAATTGATGGCAGCGTTGGGTTGAAGATGACCGCCGAGGCGAAACCGAAACAACAGACTCGTACCCGTTTAGATTCAACGTTTGCGGCACTCAAATCTGCGTCAAAAAAAGCTCTGATCCCGTTTATTACCTGTGGTGATCCCAGTCCAAGTTTGACGGTTGGCATCATGCATAGTTTGGTGCGTGCTGGCGCGAACGCAATCGAGTTGGGCATGCCATTTTCCGACCCGATGGCAGACGGCCCCGTCATCGAAAAGGCCAGTGAACGCGCCATCGCAAAAGGTGTGGATTTGACCGAGGCGTTGCGCTGTATCACGGAATTTCGTTTGAACGACAAGCAAACGCCGATTGTGATGATGGGCTATCTCAATCCAATTCTGCAGTTTCCACGAGAAGCATTTTTTGACGCTGCAAAAGCCGCCGGTGCTGATGCGTTGCTTATAGTCGATTGCCCCATCGAAGAATCGCAAACGTTTAAACGTGATCTCAACGCCCGTGGCTTACAGCAAATATTCTTAGTTGCGCCAACCAGCTCACCCAAGCGCCGCTCCCGCATGGCGGAAAACGCGGAAGGTTTTTTGTACTACGTTAGTTTTGCTGGCATTACCGGCGCATCGCAGCTTGATCCAATTGCTGTTGGAAGCGCGGTTCAAGCGCTGAAAGTGATTAGCCCTGCGCCAGTTGCGGTAGGCTTTGGAGTCAAAGACGCTGAGACCGCAAAAGCAATCGCTGAGCATGCTGATGCGGTGGTGATTGGCAGCGCGTTGGTAGCGACACTTGCCGGTGCTATTGATGCCAGCGACGCCGACGCCCGGGTGCGGGCGTTTTTAGCGCCAATTCGTGCGGCGCTGGAATAGCAGTTGCCGCAACTAAAGCCCTGAAACTCGCATCAAAGTATTCAAATCTTTATCACCACGCCCAGATAAATTCACCAAAATAAGTGCGTCTTTGGGTAATTCTTTGGCGCGTTTGATTGCATACGCTAAGGCGTGCGCGCTTTCTAACGCCGCCAATATCCCCTCTTGACGTGCCAGTAAATGAAACGCCTCCAGCGCTTCGGCGTCGGTTGCCCCCACATAATTGGCGCGGCCCAAATCATGTAACCACGCATGTTCAGGGCCCACACCTGGGTAATCTAGCCCGGCGCTGACCGAGTGGGTTTCGGTGATTTGGCCGTGTTTATCGGTCAGAAGATAGGTCTTATTACCGTGCAGAACTCCGGGCACGCCACGGCTGATGCTGGCCGCGTGTTCGTCGGTGTTCAGCCCGCGCCCAGCCGCTTCGACGCCAACTAATTTAACCGACAGGTCGTTTAAGAACGGATGAAAAATGCCAATGGCGTTACTGCCGCCGCCCACGCACGCAGCGATTTCGTCGGGCAAGCGGCCATATCGGCTAAGCATTTGAGCGCGCGCTTCGCGGCCAACGACGGCATTAAAATCACGCACCATCAGCGGATAAGGGTGTGGCCCAGCGACGGTTCCGATCATATAAAAAGTATCCGCAACATTGGTCACCCAATCACGCAAGGCTTCATTGAGAGCGTCTTTGAGGGTTTTGCTGCCGCTTTCCACAGGCTTCACTGTCGCCCCAAGCAATTTCATGCGAAACACATTGGGTTGTTGCCGCTCAATGTCTACCGAGCCCATATAAACCACGCATTGGGCGCCCATGCGTGCGGCGACCGTCGCGCTAGCAACGCCATGTTGACCAGCACCGGTCTCGGCGATAATGCGCTTTTTGCCCATATGCTTTGCCACCAGCGCTTGGCCAACGGTGTTGTTGATTTTATGTGCGCCGGTGTGATTCAAATCCTCTCGCTTGAGCAATATCTGCGCGCCGCCCAAATGCTGACTTAAGCGTTCGGCATGATAGATAGGGCTTGGACGACCTACGTATTCGGCTAAGTCACGGTCAAGTTCCGCTATAAATTCGGGATCACCGCGCAAGCGAAAGTACGCTTCGGTAAGCTGTTCTAAGGGATACATCAGCGTTTCTGCGACATAGGAGCCGCCAAATTCACCAAAATGCCCGCTTTCATCAGGACCACTCATGTAATCCACGGCCGGCTGGCTGGCTGCTGTCTTTATTGTTTCCACAATGCACTCTCGCATTTCAAATTTGGGCGGCACGAACCGCATCTACAAACTGACGCATTTTTTTCGCGTCTTTAATTCCCGGACTAGATTCAATACCGCTGCTGACGTCTACCGCATATGGTCGCAGCAAGCGAATTCCGGATGCTACATTTTCCAACGTCAAGCCACCGGCAAGAATCAAATAGCTGGGGCCGTTCTGTCCTTTTAAATCAGCAACGCCAGCTCTATCGACGTTAGCTCTATCAACGCTAGCTCTATCAACGCTTGCCCAATCAACGCTTGCCCAATCAAAGCAATGTCCGCTGCCGCCAGTTTTATCAGCGCTCTGCAATGAGTGCGAATCTAGCAGCAATGCGCTTGCCTGTGCGAATGCAATAGCGCAAGCAGACAAATCTGGCGCGTCAGCCATCGGAATGGCTTTGATAAAGGGCAGGCCAAAACTGGCGCAATAGGATGGCTCTTCGGTGCCGTGGAACTGCAGCATGGAAAATTTTGCCCGAGCCAGCGTCGCACGGACCAATTCAGCTGGTGCGTTTTGAAACAATCCCACCGAGTGCACAAATGGCGGAGTCACACGCACCAAGGCCGCCGCTTGATCCATATCAACATATCGCTTGCTCGCGGGCACGCAGACAAAACCCAGCGCTGCAACGCCTAAATTGGCAGCAATCAAGACGTCCTCAGCCCGGGTCAGGCCACAAAATTTAATCCGCATAGTGCTTATCGCATTGACTTGAGGGCATATCTTTCACGCGCGGTCCGCATCCCCCGGCCAACCGCTGGATGGATCCCAAAGTTCAAGCTCGGGTGCTGCGCAAAATGCCGCTGGCAGGCCTGCGCTAGTCGGGTATTTAGGCCCAATGAAAACCAACCCGCCCGCGGGTGCTGTGGCACCGGCAAGTGCACGATCTTTCGCTGCCAAAACCGCGCGAATCCACTCCGGCTTTTGCTCGCAACGCCCCACGACCAGCAAACTACCGACCAGATTGCGCACCATGTGATGCAAAAAGGCGTTGGCCTGAACTCTGAAATTCAACACATTGCCGTCGCGTTCGATATCCAAACGATCTAAGCGACGCCAAGGCCGCTTGGCTTGGCAAGCAACGGTACGAAAGCTGGTGAAATCCTGCTGGCCTAATAGCAAATTCGCGGCTTCCTGCATCGCTGAGACATCCAATGGTTTACGTTCCCAGGCCAACGTACGCGCGCTCAAACCCGGCCGGGCTTGGCGATTAAGTAAGCTGTAGCAGTATTCGCGCGCCAAGGCGCTGTAGCGTGCATGAAAATCGTCCGCAACTTCACCGGCCCAATGCACCGCCATACTGCTCGGCAAATTCGAATTGGTGCCCAGCATCCAAGCGCGCGCGCTACGGATAACTGGCGAGTCAAAGTGCACCACTTGGCCGCTAGCGTGTACGCCAGCATCAGTCCGCCCGGCGCAATTGACCACGATGGCGCAGTTGGCAACAACGCTAAGCGCCTTTTGCAAGCTCTGCTGCAGAGTTACCCCGACCGCCTGCGATTGCCAGCCGTCGTAGTCGGTGCCATCGTATTCCACCGCCAGCGCATAACGCGGCATTCCGGCCTACTTTTTCAAGCGTGAGCGGTCAGGAAACAAATAGCGCGCGCATCTTTTTGAATGCGTTTGCTTCAATCTGGCGAATGCGCTCTGCCGATACGCTGTATTCCGCTGCCAGTTCATGCAGCGTCGCTTTCGGTTCGGCTAACCAGCGGCGGGAAACAATATCGCGGCTGCGCTCGTCTAACTTTTCTAGGCCTTCATGCAAAACATCAAGATTTGAGGATTCAAGCTGCGCGTTTTCAAAGGTGTCGAAAGGATCGATGTTGTTTTGATCCACTAAGAATGCCACTGGTGATGGACGGGCATCTTCAGAATCGTTTGCCGGCGCATCGAATGCCACATCCATGCCGTTCAAACGCGCTTCCATTTCGCGTACGGTTGCAGCTTCCACACCTAACTCATCGGCAACAACCTGGACTTCTTTCGCATTCATCCAACCTAAGCGCTTTTTCATTCGACGCAGGTTAAAAAACAATTTCCGTTGGGATTTTGTGGTCGCCACTTTGACGATACGCCAGTTTTTCAGGATGAATTCGTGAATTTCCGCTTTAATCCAATGCACCGCGAAGCTAACCAAGCGCACGCCGACCGTCGGATCAAACCGTTTAACAGCTTTCATCAAGCCAATATTTCCCTCCTGAATCAAATCACCTACGCCCAAGCCATAACCCGCATAACCGCGTGCAACATGCACGACAAAACGCAAGTGCGCCATGATTAGTTCGCGTGCCGATTCCAAATCGTTATCGTCGCGTAAACGGGTTGCTAACCACTGCTCGTGCTCAACAGTCAGCATTGGGTAGGCATTGACCGTACCGATATAGGCATCAAGACTACCAATCGCGGAGTTAGCAAATGTCGGTAACCCAGCCATAGGCTGACTTGGCAAAGTCATTGCCGTAGACATTGCGCCAGAGCCAAAATGGTCCGCCTTTAAGGTGTTAGCCATTCGTGAATTAAACATGTGAATTTCCTTTGTATCGTTCAAGCGTGAGTGCTGCGACGCATAAACAGCCCTCTAGTGTAGAGGATTGCGCGTTGAAAGCTAAAATTTCGGGTTTCTAAACATCGCATTCCTCCGATGTTGTTTCGATTTGGGATTTGCTGAGATTAATACGATCAGTCATGCGCTTCGGTGCGCCAGCGAACTACAATGACAGCAAGGAAAAAGTTTAGTTCCATATTTTTCGAACATCACACCCGACACATTGTACTGGAGCGAAATTGCAATTCCAAACCTTTGTTCGAATAAAGTCGATCAATGCTGACAATCGCAACAGCTCATCTGACTCTCACGCACTTCTGGCTTTTCAACTTTAAAGGCTCGTCATGGAATATCGCGTTCTTGGCCGATCAGGCTTAAAAATTTCAGCGTTGTCTTTTGGTGCGTGGATTACTTTTGGTAACCAGCTAAAAATAAATGAAGTCAAAGACTTAGTCAGCTGCGCTTATGATTTCGGAGTGAATTTTTTCGACAACGCTGAATCCTATTCAAACGGCGCAGCAGAACAATTGATGGGCCAGGCGTTTGCTGAACTGGGCTACCCACGTGATTCCTGGTGCGTATCGTCCAAAGTCTACTTTGGCAGCGCGCAAAACCCTAAGCCTACGCAAAAGGGCTTGAGCCGTAAGCATATCCACGATGCCTGCCACCAAGCATTGATCCGGCTCAAAGTGGAATATCTAGATATGTATTTTTGCCATCGGCCTGACCCGGAAACACCGATTAGTGAAATCTGTTGGACCATGCATCAGCTAATCATGGCGGGCAAAGTGCTCTATTGGGGCACTTCCGAGTGGTCGGCGAAAGAAATCATGGCGGCGCATGATTTTTCAATCAAACACAATCTGATCGGCCCGCAAATGGAACAGCCGCAATACAATTTGTTGCACCGCGAACGGGTCGAGCGCGAATATTTGCCGCTTTATGAAAACATAGGAATGGGCACCACGATTTGGTCACCGCTCGCGTCCGGCATTCTTAGTGGCAAATACCGCACCCGCGAAGCCTTTGCCAATACCCATAGATTTAGTCTGCCAGGACTGGAATGGCTACAGAAATTTGCGCTCGGCGAACGCCCCGAGCAAAAATTTAATCAAATTGAGCGGCTAAATAAAATCTCCGATGCCGCAGGTATCCCACTCGCGCAACTTGCACTTGCTTGGTGCTTACGCAACCCCAATGTATCCAGCGTGATTTTAGGCGCCTCCAATCGCGCTCAACTGGAAGAAAATTTGGCGGCTTTAGAGACTCGGAAAAAGCTCACCGACAAGCTGCTCAGTGAATTGGAGCTTGCTTTAATAGGGCTTTAATCGATTGAAAAGCAAGTCGAAAAAATGAAAATTAAGCTATGAAACAGCGAAAGTTCTTGATAAAACACTGCTCTAATTAGCAAAAACTTAAAGGCTAGGGCCATGCTTCAAATTGGCGATCCAGTTGCGGAATTTTCCTTAACTACAGATGGCGGACACACTGTCAGCAGCGCTAATCTCAGAGGTAAGCGCTATGTGTTGTATTTTTATCCCAAAGACGACACACCGGGCTGCACAACTGAAGCATGTAGCTTTCGCGACAATTTGCCGGCTTTTAAGGCGACGTCCGTCGAAATATTTGGCGTCAGTGCCGATAGCGGCGCAGCGCATGACAAGTTCGTTAAAAAATTTAGTCTCAACTTTCCGCTAATCAGTGACCCGAACCGCGTCCTAATTGAAGGTATGGGGGTGTGGGTCGAAAAAAGCATGTACGGAAAAAAATATATGGGCACTGCGCGCGCGACGTTTGTCGTTAACGCCAGTGGAAAAATCGAAAAGGTTTGGGAAAAAGTATCCGTAGCAGGACATGCGCAACAAGTGCTTGACTATCTTGTAGGCGGTGACAACGCGGCCGCCAAAAAGCCGTTGGCAAAAAAATCATCATCCAAAGCGGTGAAGAACGCACCATGATTTTTCCTGCTACCCGAATGCGGCGGATGCGCAAAGACGAGTTTTCCCGTCGCCTGATGCGCGAAAACACGCTTACAAGCAACGATTTAATCTGGCCGGTGTTCGTACTGCCCGGCAAAAATCGGATTGAGCCGGTAGCGTCAATGCCAGGCGTGGATCGTGTCAGCGTCGATGTTTTAATTACCAGAGCCACCGATGCGTTCGAACTGGGTATCCCGGCGATTGCGCTGTTCCCCGTTATTGAAGAAAATTTGAAAAGCCTAGATGCGGCCGAGGCCTACAACCCCAAAGGGCTAGTGCAGCAAACCGTGCGCGCGCTAAAAGTGAGCCTGCCTGATTTGGGCGTAATCACCGATGTAGCACTGGATCCATATACCAGCCATGGTCAGGATGGCTTGATTGATGCCATGGGCTATGTTGAAAATGACGAAACAAATGCAGTGCTGGTGCGTCAAGCTTTAAGCCATGCAGAAGCGGGCAGCGACATCGTGGCACCATCCGATATGATGGACGGCCGTGTTTTAAGGATTCGCGAAGCACTGGAAGTGGAAAACTACCGCAATATCCGCATCATGGCGTACTCGGCTAAA
>JAYTAO010000499.1:0-2912 GCA_043737435.1 Rhodanobacteraceae bacterium
AAACGTCTATTTGGTGCCGAAGGTGGGACTCGAACCCACACGCTTTTAAGGGCTTCGGATTTTGAATCCGACGCGTCTACCAGTTCCACCACTCCGGCAGGAGCATTTCGCGTTAGCGAGCCGCGCAGTATAGCTAAGTTATTTTGCTTGTCTAGCACCGCATAATCGCACTGTGTTGCTTTTGGTGAACGGCGAAAATTCCCGCGACAGCTTTGCAAGCCCCAAGTTTTGCACCTAAAAGTTTAGGTTTACGCCGAATGAGTCACGCTCTTGCACGGCATTCACGCGCAGACTTCGCGCACTCCCGTGGAGGTCAACCAAAAATGCATACTTTAATTCGCTCCAGTTTCTTGCTTTTGACGGCGCTGAGCATGGTCGCCCTCGCAGTGCCCAAGACTTTGAACAATCCCATCTTGTTCGTGACGCAAATGCCGATTCCGTCGGATTTCACGACTATAGGCTCGACCTTTGGCAATCATCGTGCAGGCATTGAAGAAAGCGGGCGGGGTGGCGATCTCTACATTCGCTACAGTAACGGCACTTTGCGCAATCTGACCCAGGAAGCAGGTTTTGGCCAGGTGGGTTTTCAAGGCGCAACTGCGATTTCCGTGCGTGACCCGGCCATGCATTTTTCCGGCACTAAGGCCATTTTCAGCATGGTGATCGGTGCGCCGACTACCCAGTTTCAAAATGCTATGTATTACTGGCAGCTTTATGAGATTACCGGTTTTGCCATTGGACAAACCGTTAGCATCACCAAAGTGCCGAACCAGCCGGCCGATTTCAATAATGTGCAAGCGGCGTATTTAAGTGACAACACGATTGTGTTCGTTTCCGACCGACCGCGTACGGGCGAGCGGCATTTGTATCCGCAGCAAGACGAATATGAGTCCGCCGCTACCCCGACCGGGCTTTGGAAGCTCAACCCCAGCAGCGGCGCATTGAGCTTGATGCAGCATTCGCCTTCGGGTTCATTTGATCCGATTGTTGATAGTTTTGGCCGCGTGGTTTTTAGCCGCTGGGATCATTTGCAGCGGGATCAGCAGGCGGAGGTGGCAGGGAACACATATGGTAATTTCAACTGGACATCAGAAGCGGCGAACGCCCCGATTGTGGGCTTAAGCGAGGTTTTTCCTGAGCCGCGCATCGCACTGAATATGTCGATCTTAAACGGGTTTACAATTAATCGGTTTTTGCCATGGACGATTCGACAAGATGGCTCTGGCGAAGAAATGTTAAATCATATTGGCCGGCACGAATTGCTGAGCTATTTTGACCGGAGTTTTACCGATGACCCAAATTTGGTTGAATTTAATCCTGGGCTAAGCCCACATGCGAACGTGCTTCAGTTAGAAAACTTACTGTATTTGGCGGAGGATCCCAACATTCCTGGGCGTTTTGTTGGCATTGATGCACCTGAATTTGGCACGCACGGTTCAGGGCAGATATTTGCGATTAGCGGCGCGCCGACAATTAATCCGGATGCAATGGTAGTGGAATATTTAACGCCGCCCAGCACCGGAGGTACTGTGCCTGCGGCCAATCACAGCGGGCATTATCGCAATCCCATTTTTATGGCCGACGGCGCCTTGGTGGTGTCGCATGCGGCGGAACAAACAGAAGCCGGCAACTTAGGCAGCACTGCGAATCCTGATCCTAAATACAAATTTCGCTTACAGCGTTTGGCGCGCAATGGCGCCAATGACTATGTGCCGGTGGAAGCGTTAACCGGCGGCATAAGCAAAAATATTTCCTATTTCAACCCGGATACATTGGTCAGTTACAGCGGGCCCTTGTGGGAGCTATCGCCGGTAGAAGTTCGCGCCAGTGCGTCGCCGCCAAACCCAGCAGATGTGCTTGAAGCGCCGGAATTGGCGGCATTTAGTGCAGAAAATGTTAGCCCTGCCGCGTTCATGGCGGATTTACGCGCACGAGGTTTAGCGGTAATCGTGATTCGCGACGCCACCGCGCGGGATCGCGCCGATAAGCAGCAACCGTACAATCTGCGCATACCGGGCGGTAAGCAAACCCTGGGTAGTGGCGGCAAAATTTATGATATTGCGCATTTTCAAATCTTCCAAGGCGATCAAATTCGCGGCATCGGGCTGAATGCGCAAAACCCGACCGGCGCGCCGGGCAGACGGGTGCTCGCGCAAACCATGCATGAGCCCGCGCTATCAAATTTAAATGTGCCGAACCCAACCGGGCCTGCGGGTAGCACCGCGATTGCACCGGACGGCTCAATCGCCGCATTCGTGCCCACCCGGCGCGCGCTCAGTTGGCAAACCAATGCGCCCAACGGTGACCCGGTTGTGCGCGAGCGCTTTTGGCTGACACTACAGCCCGGTGAAGTGCGCGCCTGCGGTGGCTGCCACGGCGTAAATACCGCCAATCAAGCCGGATTGCCAGCGGCAACAAATACGCCGGAAGCGCTGAAAATTTTGTTGGCGCGGTGGAAAGCTCTAAATGACGGCGGGTTTAGGAATGGCTTTGAATGAGTGCGCCGGCACAAACCGGCAGAGCGTAGGGGTGCAAGTCCCCGAGAGGAAGAGGAGTAGCGATCCATTCTGTCCCCGAGTCATGCCAGCGCGGTCGCGCCACGATCCGAGCTCGCGCTCCGGTTACTTACGCCTGGGGGTTCCAGCCGACGCGTGTCCAGCGTGAAGCACCGGCTCACTTCACCTTGCGGTAGGCCGTCCCGTCCGCCCACAGCTGTGCACAACTGATGACGGGAGCCAATTCCGTGAAGACGGGCGAAGACGCCTTCGCGATCGTCATGTCGGCACGCCCTTCGTCGATGTTGACGATGGCGATCTCCAGCGAGCGCATGTGCATCAGCAGATCGGCCCCGGCCTCGCGCGCAATGCCGCGGTCGGCGGCACTGACCGGCCCGTAGGTCGGATCCAGCAAGC
>JAYTAO010000500.1:0-7200 GCA_043737435.1 Rhodanobacteraceae bacterium
AGTGGCGCTGACTTGGCGTGACCGAGGCCGTCCAGATCAGGCGCTGGCACAAGTGCGCAATGGGCTTAAGGCGCAGCCCACGAACGCCAGATTGCTGCGTTTGGAGCAGGCACTGCGATGAATTCGTGGGCGCTAAGCAGCCGCTAACACGCAGCCGATTCGGATCAAAAAAACATGGAATACAACATCATGGCTAAAACGCAATGCCACAATCAGGTGGCACTATTACTAATGATCGAGCGCTTACAGAAGGCCGAACCGCCCAGTAAAGCAAGGGCTTAGAATGACTGCGTCAGCGCATCGTTTGACTCCCATATGGGAGTGGCGTCGAACTGCATCGCCACGCACCCTATCTGCTAGGTCAGCACACTTTATTTTAAAAATATTTGTAGCAATCGCTGATAGGAATGGCTCGGTGGCGACACTCAACTACCAGACTTCGTAATACTGCAATCGTTAGGGTGCAAGCCTAGAAATACCCAAAAGGGTGATTACACAACTCTTGCGGTGCGGCAAAGTGTGATGACGTTGGCATTGTAAAAACTTATTCAGGAAGGGGGCAAAGCATGACGGAAGTTGCAACAAGTCAGGCGTCGCAACGGGGCTCGGCCTCAATGAACACGCCCGCTATGAACATGCACACGTCCCGTGCGCCGCGCGCAATTGAGACAGCACCGAACACGTCGAAAGCCGCATTGATCGTCGCGCGCGCCTATGCGCAGCACGCGGCAAATACGCGTGCAACTGACAAACTAACGGTGCTGTTTGTGATCGCCCTGGAATTACGCAGCACCCACGCCCGCTTCGCCGCGCATTTTTTGCGCACGTTGGAATTAAGAGCGGCGTGTGCTGCGGCTGGCATCGGTTATGAAACTGGGCGTACTTGTTTGAAGAAGTTATTTGAGGTAACGGGTACCAGTAGTCAAGTCGAGTTGGTCGTGATTTTGGGGTGGGTGGGGCTTGGATGGACCGAGAATGCGGATTTTACGGCGTTAAAGTTAGTCAAACTGAACTCCGAAATAGCTAAAGATGCGCAGTCATAAGTCACCCATTAAAAGAGATAAATTCCTTATCACGCTGACTATGGTGGCTGTGGGCGCGTATTTTGTGCTGTTTGTTTTATGAAACTGCGCGGCGGTGTGTGGGTTTCTGATAATTCGGACGCCGAGGCGCTGGCCGTGGAACATAAGGCTTCAAGGTCGGCGGCCCCGCTCAGAGTAGAAAAGCCAGCGACGAGATTACTTCGGAACATTCGCAAACAAGATCGGCGCGCGACTGAAGATGAGTCTCAATTGCAGCGATTAGAACGAACCGCACGTTTTATCAAGGCAGCGATGCAATGAAACCGATACGCGCTAATTTCTTCGATTTATTTGCTCGGACTGCTGTTCGCGTTGCCTTTTTATAAAAACAGAAGAACCTGAAATGACCCAAGAAATTCCTTTTGATATACGTGACCGAATCATTGTCAGGAATCAAAACTTTGCGGCACTTAAAACACGCAACTTCATCAACTGAGAGAAATGCTGTGCACTTTATTTTAAAAGTATTTGTAGCAATTGCTGACAGGAATAGCTCGGTAGCGACATTCAGATAACAGGCTTCGTATTCCTGACGGTTTTACCGACGTTTACGCCCATTGCATTGCCGGGCACGAGGGGAGTAATTGTTGGCGGGGAAGTAATTAATTGAAATTAAAACAGTTACATCATTTTTTTTCGAACCAGGAGAACGTGTAATGAGTAATAGATTTATCATCGCAGCATTTTTTAGTTTGTTTGGCTTTTTCGGGGTTGCGCAGGCGCAATTGCCGGAACCCTTTGCACTGCCCAGTTTAGATCTGCGCGCGCCCGCGCCTGGCCGTGTTGCAATTAACACGCCCGATGGCGGCGCGATCATTTCGGGTGACTTTCGTTGGATTGGCGGCGACACCGAACGGCTCGGCATTGTGAAACTGTTGCCTGATGGCAGTGTGGATCCAAGCTGGCAAGTCACCGCGCAAGGGGTGTCAAGCCTAGCCGTAAGCGGAGACCGACTTTATATAGGCGGATCATTTGGCATTATTAACGGCACCGCGCGGCGCGGGCTAGCGCAAGTATCGCTAAGTACCGGCGCGTTGAGCGCATGGGATCCAAACTCAGGTAGTTCGAGTAATTTTCAATTCCGGAGTATGGTGATTACCGGGACACAGATTATTGTCGGTGGCGACTTTAGCCAAGTCGGGACGACAACACGCACAGATTTAGCCAAGATTGATAGCATTAGCGGTGTACTCGACTCAGGCTGGACAACCGGCACCAACGACGGGGCGGTCAATGTGCTAGCCGCTGACGCCACACATGTTTACGCCGTAGGTGGTTTTACCCAAATTAATGGGCTGGTAAGAAACCGAGCGGCGAAAATCGAGTTAGCAACCGGCAATTTGGATGCGACGTGGCAGCCCAGCTTTTCTAGCGACGTGCTTGTTATGGCGCTTGAGGGCAGCGATCTGTATGCCGGTGGCTGTTTCGCCTCTGTCAATGGCACGCAGCGAAACTTTTTCGCCAAAGTTTCGACGCAGGGCGCAGGTGGCCTAAATGGTTGGAACCCCACGGTCAATGGCGGTTGTAATTACGGCATAGCACTGACGCCAACGCATGTGTACTTGGCAGGCATATTTTCAACAGTAGGTGGGCAAGCGGCGTTAAGGCTGGCTAGGGTTGATAAATCCGTCGGCACGCTTGATTCAGCGTTCCAACCCAATCCTTCCGGTGGTAACTTTAATTACAGTGTGTTGGCTCGCGCGAATGGCAAGTTGCTAGCGTTGGGGGAATTCACTCGAATTGGGGGTGGCTATTCGCCGGGCTTGGCGGAACTAGATGCCAATGGCGCGCTGAGCGGAAATAACTTGGGCGCGGAGCAACGCGGCATTATTAATGCACTGGCACCCGCAACCGACGGTGGCACATGGGTCGGCGGTTATTTCTCCCGGATCGGTCCGGATCAGCGATCAAGCTTACTCAAACTTTCCAACAGCGGTGCACTGGATAACAGCGTGACCATCAATGTTAACGGCCAAGTCAATACGTTGGCGGTCGCTGATAACCAAGTGTATGTCGGTGGCATTTTCAATATGGTTGGCAATTTTTCGCGAGCGAATTTGGCACGTCTGAGCGCCGCTGGCGCGGTGGATAGCGCTTGGAATGCCAATACCAATAATCAGGTATTAACGCTCAAAGTTGGCGGTGGCGACGATCTTTACGTTGGCGGCTCATTTTCCAATATTGGCGGGCAAGCGCGTAATCAAGTGGCGAAACTGAGCCAAGCCACGGCTGCAATCAGTGCTTGGAATCCAGTGATAGTAGGAAACAATGTTCGCGCAATCGAAGTTGACAGCAGCAGCATTTATTTAGGCGGCCAATTTAGCAGCGTTGGCGGGCAGGTGCGCGCAAATTTGGCAAAGGTTGATCTAGCGACGGGTGCGCTTAATTCGGCGTTTGCAGGCAATGCCAACAGTGACGTTTATGCACTGTTGTTGGGGCCTAACAGCACTTTGTACACGGGTGGCGGATTTTCAATTATCAATGGCCTTAACCAACGTTTTGCTCGGCTGCTAATAAGCACCGGTGCTCCAGATCCGACTTGGAATATAAACCTGAGTGGTGGGCTTGTCAGTGCTCTCAGTAATGGCACGAATGGGATATATGTTGGCGGCAGCTACTCCTCAATCGCTGGCCTTGCACGTACAAACATCGCGCGGATATCGCACAGCGGAGTGGTTGCGCCGCTGTTTGCGCCAAATGCATTCAACGATTTTGTTCGCACAGCGTTGGAGCATGCCGGGAAAGTCTATGTCGGGGGGCAACTGAACATCCCCGCCCCCACAAGCACCCGCCAAATTGGCCTCATGGCGTTTCCGATCGACGCAACCCCAGTCAATACCACCACTACAATTACCCTTGATGCGCCGGAAAACTCGAGCCCGTTTCAGGCCTACCAAGTGTCAGTCAACGTGGTTGGCACGGGCGGCATCATTCCGGTGAACCAGCTCGTTGTCATTGAAGACGATCTTGGTGCCACTTGCTCTGCATTTTTAGATGGCGCTGGCAATGGCAGCTGCGAAATCGCCAGCCGCCAAGCGGGTACTCGCACGCTGTCCGCACGTTTTTCCGGCACACCTTTGCTGCTAGCAAGCAGTGACACTGAGCCGCATACGGTTGTAGGCACTAGCGTTACTCCACCTGTGAATACCGCGTTTGCGCTGCGCACACCTGCGTTTGTGTCTGCCAGCGTTCGGCTATCCGATGGCAGTGTGGTGATCGGCGGCAACTTTACCCGCATCGGCGATACAATAAGGCGCGGTTTGGCAAAGTTATTGCCTGATGGCACTTTGGATCCAAGTTTTTCGGCGGATGTTATAGGCAACGTCAATGGACTAACGCGCGACACATCTGACAACATCTTTGTCGTCGGCAGCTTTGGCTATATCGACGGCGTGCTCAAACGCAACGTAGCAAAGTTGAACGCCAGCGGCGACGTTATTAGTACTTGGAGCACCGGTGAAACCTGCGTCGGCACGAGTGCAGAAATTTTGGTGGACGCTGCGGGCAATCTGGTGTTGCCAGGCTGCACGCGTTTTATCAGCGGCACACCGAATACCTACGAAGCGCGCTTATTAAAGCTTTCCGGCAGCAGCGGTGCGCTCATGCCGGATTTCTCGAGTGTTCTGATTAAAACCAATAGCACTGCAATTTTCCCGAATATCAGTTTGCTACAAGATGCTAGCGGTTTATATTTATACGGGCGTTTTGAGACCGTCAATGGCACGGCACGCAGCAATATTGCCAAAATTGACGCCGTAGGCGCATTAACAAGCTGGAACCCTGGTACCAACAACTTTATTCGCAAAATTATTGCTGATGGCAATGGCGGCCTCTACATTGGCGGTGATTTTTCGCAAGTCGCTGGGCAGCCACGGTCATTCTTGGCGCAATTGGATGCCACTGGCACGCTTGTTAACGCGTTTACACCTGCAAGTGATAGCACCGTCCAAAACATATTGCTGTCGAACAACCAATTATACGTGACCGGTTTTTTCAGCCAAATAGGCGGAGGTGCCCGATTTAGTACCGCAAAGTTGGATCCAGTTACAGGCGCAGCGGACGCTGGTTTTGTCGGCGCACCTTATAGTGCGGTTCGACTTGAACGGTTAGGCACGCAATTGTGGGGGGCTTCCAATACATTTGTGTTTGGTGCTACCGAAATCACTTCTTTGGGCGCATTCCGACAAGACATAAACAATGGCGCAGTATTGCCAACGCCCAGCGTAACGCGGCAAGCACAGGTTCGCGCTTTAGCGCGCCAACCCGACGGCGCGACCTTGGTCGGCGGCTTTTTCGTGCGCCCGGGCAGTTTACAAAGCAATATCGCCAGAATCAGCGCAACCGGGCAATTAGACACCAGCTTTACGCCGAGAGTAAGTTCCGTTAACGCCATAAAGGTACGCGACAACGGTGATATCTATGTCACCGAGAGTATCAGGGTCACAAAAATTAACGCCGCCGGTGTTATCGACACGGGTTTTAACTCTGCGTTGAATAGCACAGCACTAAGCCTGCAATTGGTAACAGACGGCGTGATCGTTGGCGGTTTTTTCAGCACCGCGTCAACACTTCCACGTGCAGGTCTTGCCAAGTTGGATTACGCCACAGGCCTAGCAAATGCGAGCTGGAACCCCACCCTTTCCGCCAATGGCGTTGTTCGTACAATTGCCGAAGACAGCACCGGCAATCTCTACTTTGGCGGCAACTTCACGACGGTTGGCGGGATTGCACGACTCAATTTTGCCAAAACCAATGCGGCCGGTGTGCCGATCAGTTTTTGGCAAGCAGATGCGAATAGTACAGTCAGTGCGCTCATGGTGGATGGCACGTCGATCTATGCCGGTGGTTCGTTTAGTTCACTTGGCGGCACAACCCGCAATGGCATTGGCAAACTGAGCGACAGTAGTGGCATCGTCAACAGCACTTGGAACCCGGCTGGGAATCGTTTTGTCAACACCTTGGCACTAGCCCGCGCGCAGGATGGCGGGATCTTAGTCGGTGGCTCGTTTTTGAATGTTGGCGGCGCGTATCGCAGCAATGCCGCCAAACTCGATCCAACAACCGGCAATGCCGATGCAACGTGGAACCCAAGCTTTGATTCGACCGTGCGCGCCATTTTAGCCGGTTACGGCGGCACCCCGGCGCGCGTCTACCAGCCCGCAGTCGAGCAAAACATCGCCATCGGCGGCGACTTTGAATTTGCCGGCAGCACCGAAATGCCAGGCTTTACTGCGGTTTCCAGTGTTGGCGCAGGTGCGGAAAGGGTGTTCTGTAGTGGCTTTGAAGATGCGGATTGCCGTCCATTGCCATAGCTAGATTTGTGCGACCGCCCGTTGAGTAACCAACGGGCGGCGCTTTGCTTTGAACTAGTGAATCAACCCAAGGGAAATAATATGAAACGTATCTGCCTTACATTGATAGCACTTGCAATCACCCTGCCCTGTTTCGCCGCGAGCAGTGGCTTGCCCGCCGGTGTGCTAACCGAGCGAATATTTGGCAGTGGCTTTGAAAATTGAATCTCTATTCACGCATCTTCCAAGGCACAGAAAAACCATGAGCAACATTGTTAGGACAACCGAGGCGTGTTTAGCGATAGCAATCGATAGGTCGATCAAATGCCGTTCGCGACAACAGATTTTCAAACAGGGCAAAATCAGGGGAAGCAACATGCAAGTTATCATCAAGTCATTCATACGTTTGGCAGTTCGCAAAATCCCCTGCCTGTTGGGCCTTGTGGCCGCGATGCTGAGCACTGTGATGGTGCCCCACGCCTACGCAGCCCCCGGCGATGTCGATTCGCTCAATCTCAATATCGTTGGAACGGATGTGTGTGCTACCGCAGTGCAGCCGGACGGCAAGATGGTTATTGCGGGTAGCTTTAGCTCCGTCCTGGGCCAAGCGCGCAGCAATATCGCGCGAATAAACGCTGATGGCACGCTGGATGCGGGCTTTAATCCTAATGTGAACAACTTTGTCTACAGTGTAGCGGTACAGGCGGACGGCCAGATTCTGCTCGGAGGCGAATTCACCACGGTGGCTGGCACGCCGCGCAATCGCATCGCGCGGGTGGCGGCGAGTGGCGTGCTGGATGCGGGCTTTAATCCTGATGTGAACAACG
>JAYTAO010000501.1:0-2906 GCA_043737435.1 Rhodanobacteraceae bacterium
TCTGGCATCGGCTTTCGCCTTATTGTTTGGGCAATTGCTACCGCGCTAACGATTGCGTTTTTAATGTGGTACGCCGCGCGTATCAAAAAAGAGCCGGCGCTCAGCCCCACCTTTGAGATCGATCAGCAGCGCCGACTGCTAAGCAAGGACGACGACTTAGTTGAGTTTGAGGGTATGACCGGCGCGCACAAATCGGTGCTTTTGCTATTTTTGAGTGCGCTGATTACCATGGTCGTTGGCGTGGTGAAATTCGGTTGGTTCATTGAAGAAATCGCCGCCTTGTTCTTGGTGATGTCGATTTTGGTAGCGCTGGTGGGGCGGCTTAACTCAGATCAATTCGTCGACACTTTCATCCAAGGCGCGAAAGATTTGATGACCACCGCGCTGGTGATCGCACTTGCCCGCGCCACCGTGATTCTGGCCCGCGACGCGCAGATTATCGATACGATTTTGCATGCGCTAATGCCGTTAATTCAGTCCAGCAGCCCAATTTTCGCTGCGTACAAAATGTTTTTTATTCAAATGATCATTAACTTTTTTATCCACTCCGGCAGTGGCCAAGCGGCGCTGACCATGCCGATCATGGCACCCCTTGCCGATCTGGTTGGAGTTACTCGACAAACCGCAGTACTAGCGTTCCAGTTTGGCGAATTTACCACCTCCATGATCCCGACCTCGGGCATTACCGTCGGCGTGTTGGCGCTGGCAAAAATCCCCTGGACGACTTGGGCCAAGTGGATCATTCCACTGCAGTTAATCTATTTGGTATTGGCCTTGGTGATGCTAGCGATTGCCTGCCAGATGGGCTGGTGAGTGAAATTGTGGGTCTAATTTAACTGGCAACCACGCTCTTCGCAGCGGGCCGAATTCCGACCAAATGCAGCGTGACTACGACACCGGATTCATCCGCTAGATCCTGGGCTTTAGCGTAGCCGCTGTGCAGTTCTGCAATCAGCCGCACGATATACAGGCCTAGCCCCAAATGCGGGCTTCCGGCTTTGCCATCGCGCATGGAAACGAGGGAATCAAACAAGCGGCCGCGCATTTTTTCAGGCAAGCGTGGACCGGGATTGGTGACATCCAAATGGATTGCACCCTCGACGTGGCGCAGCGCGATGGTGATTTGACCCCCGTCCGCCGTGAAGCTCAGCGCGTTGTCGACCAATTTATCCAGCGCTTGATGGATCAGCTCGGGCGCACCAAAAAGTGTGACCGGATCTTTCGGCACCTCGCAAACAATTTGGCGGCTTCCGGCAATATCCCGGTAGGCGGCGGTGGCGCCGGTGATCACGGCGCGCAAATCAAAGGATTCGCCTTCGGCGGAGGCAATCGCGCGCTCCATGCGCGTGGCTTCGCTCATCGCGCGCAAAATTTGCACCAGCCGTTCCGCGCCACTGCGCGCCCGCTGGGCATAGGTTCTGGCACCAGCGCTAATGTTTTCATGCTCTAGATTTTCTAAGCTTGAGCGCACCACCGCCAGCGGCGTGGACAGCTCGTGGCTAAGCTTGCTTGCCAAGGTGCGCAAGTAGTCGTTGTATTCGCCTAACTGCTCAAGCAGCTTGCCAAAGCTGCGCGATAAATCGCCGACTTCATCAATGGTGCGGCTTTTCGGAAAATTGCCACGCAATAAACCCTCGGGCGTCAACGCGTTTTCGGTCGCCGTTTTTAGCTTACGAATGCGAAAACTCAGCCATCCGGCATAACCAAACAGCACGGCGGCCGCCAAAATCATCGTTAATACGCCGCCAAAAATTAAGCCGCCTAAAGCGCGATTGCTCCAAATCAACAGCGCATCCGAGGTTTTTTCCAGCATCAGTGCGCCTTCACCTGGCGCGTCCGCAAGCAGCGGCACGGCGGCGGCCAGCACCACCGACGCACGCGAGCCCGCCGGGCGCCACACCGCACTTAGTTTGCCCTGCAAGGCGGCTTCGCTGGCCGCGGTTTCTAGTTTCAGTACATCAAAGCGATATGCGTTTGCATCCGCCAGCGGCGGTGCCAGCAGGGCACGATACACCCACGCGCGCAGCCAGCGCCTAAAGCTCAGCTCTGAATCGGTCAGCGTGTCACGCGCATCTAGCGAACCGGATTTCCGCAACACCATGCGATCCGGCGAGATAATACGCAAACGCACCCCAGGCGGTAACAATGCCGCGAGCTTGGCATTGTCCAAACTTGCCGCGACGATCGGCCAGCGCACCATCGCCTGCGTTGCATCCAAGGTGCCGGTGCGCGCCTGCGGTAAATCAGCACCCGCCACGGGAAAGTCCAGCACGCGAAAACCAAAAGAATTTTGCTTTCCCAGCGTGGGAATACGTAACTCAATATTGTAGCCACGGGCGCGCTTTTGACACGCGGCAGCGGGCAGCGGCGGGCTGGCCGCCTCAAGCGCCAAAGCTTGAGTCATACCGCTGCCGGAACAAGCAATGCGATAGCTTGCGCCGTCTAAATCGATCAACAAATGATCGGTGCGCTCTGGATAGGCGGTAAACGCGTCCAGCCAAACCGGCGTCAAATCCCCAATGGAAAACCATAAATACAGCGCTCCCTTGCTGCGCGCGGCTAAAAAATCCACCGGCAGCCGCGAGCCCACACCAAAACGCTGCGGCTCGGCGATCAAACGCGCCCAATCCTCCACATAACCATCGACGCTCAGCTCAAAATCTATCGCTTGCGCATAAATGCGCCCAGGTGCGGTGGCGCTGCTCAAAATCTCGCTATCGAGCGCAGCAGAGGCGCGTGCCAAGGCCTGCGCTTGCGCAAACAGCGCACTTTCTTCGCCTTGCCGCAGGGTGTCTTCCATTTGCGAGACAAAACGCAAACCGCCAATAGGAAAAACCGCAGCGACCAGCGCTATGAGGAGTAATTTGAGTCGAAGTCGCATGGCGGCAGTTTGCCACGGCTACTCA
>JAYTAO010000502.1:0-7182 GCA_043737435.1 Rhodanobacteraceae bacterium
CAACTTAATTCGCCTCAGCAAAACGCTCAAATCTAAACTCCGTGCCATAAATTTATTGCGTAAACGCGCGGCCAACGCCCAGCAATCTCTGCGGAATCATTTTTATGCGATTGAGCAATGACGCAGAAAGCCAGCTCGGCAGTGCCGAAGGTTTGGTTTCGACAACCGCAAATCGGCGCAACGCCTGCGGGTTATTTTTGAGTTGCCAATAATGCGTAATCGCGCTTTCGACGCTTAGCCTACAGGTGCCCATCCGCACCGGTTTGAGCAGCATTCGATACACCTGCCCTTCATTAATCAAATCAATCGCCACCTGCGCATTCGCGCGTTCTGTAATCACGACTGTTGGAATTTGTGGGTGATATTTTTTCAAAAGTTTGATCAGCTGGGTCCAATCACCCGCGCCGGTTTCTGCCTCAGAAATAACCACACCGGTTTCGTGCTGCTCAAGCACTTGCAACGCCCGTTCTGCAGTTGCAGCGAAGCGCACTTGGTAATGGCCGCCTAATATTTCGCGCAGCCGATTCTGCGTATCTGGATCATCTTCGATCACCAACACGCCAGCAGCTCGCCGCGCTTGGTCTTTTTCCTTTTCTGAAATCGGTGCCATCGCTAGTAACGGCACCTCGCGCGCAATCGCGGCGGCCTGCAGTACGGTTTTACGCAGCTCTTCATTATCCCAGGGCTTATTGATGAAGCGAAACACTTCGCTTTCATTGACTGAGGCCAGCACCGCACTCAAATCTGAATATCCGGTCAACAAAATTCGCATCGCACGCGGATGCACCATCTTAATTTCGCGCAATACTTCAACACCCAGCATTTGTGGCATACGCTGGTCGCACACGATCACGTCAATGTCTTTTTCTTTCGCCCAGCGAATTGCCAGCTTTGGCTCACTGGTGACATAGACATCGTGCTCCCGGAACAGCGCGCGCAGCGCGCGCAGGATGCGCGCCTCGTCATCTATACATAAAATTCTTATCCTCCCGGTACTGGCGCGCTCTTCACTCATGGCTAGCCTCACTCATGCTTTGGCCTAAGCCATGACTTTTTAGTGCGGCGAAATCCACCGGCAAACTGACCACAAAACTGGTGCCATGGCCGAGCGCTGAGCTCACCGCAACGCTACCACCATAAGCGGTCAGTATTTTATGCACAATCGATAAACCCAGCCCCGTGCCCTCCCCTACTGGCTTGGTAGTAAAAAATGGATCGAAAATTTTGGGTAAAACATCTGCTGGTATGCCGCTACCGGTATCAGCAAATTCAACTTCGACCATGTCGCCGTTGCGCCTAGAAGTCACGGTAAGTGTTCCGCGTTCCGCCATCGATTGGGCAGCGTTGGTAATTAAGTTCAAAAATACCTGGTTAATTTGCGAAGGCACTACCCGCACTAGAGGTACCGCAGCTAGGTGGCGAATCACTTCAATACGATCACGCATTTGATGGTGCGCAATGATCAAAGCACTATCGATGCCTTCATTGACGTTCCATAAATCTTCACCATCGCGATCAACTCTGGCAAAGCCTTTCAAATTTTTGACCAGTTTGGAAATTTGATCTACACCTTCAAGCGCATCAGTCAACAACTCTTTGCTTTCACTCAAGCGCGCATCGTTTAAAAGCGCTGCACGCATTTTCAAAAGCGCGCCCGGCAACGCCGCTTGCAATTTGGGATCCGCCGGATTCAACGCGGCAAAGCGCGCTAGTGCGGCGCAAATCTTTTCGATGACGAGTTTGTGCTCATCTATAAGCTCCGTCACAACTTGAGCGTTACTGCGCAAAAAACCCAGCGGCGTATTAATTTCATGGGTAACTCCCGCCACCATTTGCCCGAGCGACGCGAGTTTAGTGGTGTGCATCACTTGCGACTGGGAAGCCTGAAGTTTCTTCAACTCCTCCTCAGCCACTAACGCACCGGTCTCGAAACGTTTCAAACGCAAAAACAGCCACGCGGCCACTGCTGCGGCACAAGCAAAGAGCAAGAAGCCAAGCCATTCCATCGCGTATGCGTCAACCAAGTGGGGATGCTGAACTGTCGCAGAGTTCACGCGCCCTGACAATTGCAAGATGCGAACGGATTGCTAAGAACTATGCACTGGCCCGCACAACCAGGTTGAACAGGCGAAATTTTTGCCAGTTTCCGAATTTCTCGGCGCCTCACTTAGGTTTTGTCCGGTTACACATAAGATCTTTAATCAACGAAATGAGGAGCTAATCGACATTGAAAAACGCATAGCCGGCGCGATTTCCTACTCCTATTTATGCCAAGTGCGCAAGACTGAACAGCGGCGCAAAAGGGGCGTATTCTTCGCGCCGCAGGATGCACGCGCTGCGGTCGCTTGTTGGCTCTGGCAGCCGCCCATTCTTTTGTTGATATGTTCTTCTAAGGTCTATCTGCTATGTCTGAAACATCAGCGCCGCTTGAATCCTCTGCAGCGGCACACTCCGCGCCGACCCACGCCGTTCACGGTAAGCTAATGCCGTTGGTCATCGGTGCAATAGGCGTGGTATTTGGCGATATCGGCACCAGCCCGCTTTATGCCATTAAGGAATGTTTCAATGGCGAGCACGGCTTAACTCTTAACCCGCGCAACATTTTCGGTGTGCTGTCCTTGATGTTTTGGGCGATGACGATTGTTGTGTCGCTTAAGTACGTCACGTTTATTCTGCGCGCAGATAACAAAGGTGAGGGCGGCACACTTTCTTTAATGGCCTTAGGCTTGCACAAGCTGAGCAGTGCGCGTAACCGCTACATTGCAATTTTGATCGGCATGATTGGTGCATCGTTGTTTTTTGGCGATGGCGTGATTACGCCGGCAATGACTTTAATGTCTGCAGTAGACGGCATGGCGGTCTATAACCCGAAATTTGCCAGCTACGTCGTGCCCATTTCAGTGGCAATCGCGCTTGTTTTATTTTTATTCCAGAGCTACGGAACCGCGAAAGTGGGAGCGCTTTTCGGGCCGGTAATGACGCTTTGGTTTATCACACTCGCGGTTTTAGGCATTCTCAATATTATGCAAGCGCCGGAAATCTTGACCGCGTTTTCGCCCTACCATGCGTTTGCCTTTGTTGCGCATAGCCCAGGACACGCATTTATGGTGTTGGGCGCGGTGTTTTTGGTAATGACCGGCGGGGAGGCGTTATATGCCGACATCGGCCATTTTGGCGTGAAGCCGATTCGATTCGGCGGGTTTGGTTTTGTAATGCCCACCATCTTGATCAATTACATGGGCCAAGGCGCGCTCTTGCTGAGGCATGGCGACAATCCCATCGTGCGTTCCAACCCGTTTTTTCACATGGTGCCGGAAACCATGTTGTTACCGCTGGTAATTTTGGCCACCGTAGCCGCCGTGATCGCTTCGCAAGCAGTGATCACGGGGGTGTTCTCAGTCACTCGGCAAGCGATTCAACTAGGCTTATTGCCCCGCATGGAGATTGTGCATACGAGTGAAACCGCGATGGGTCAAATATACGTCCCCGCGGTCAATTGGATGCTGATGTTGTGTGTGATCGGCCTCATCTTGTCATTCAAGAGTTCAAGCGCAATCGCCGCCGCCTATGGTGTGGCGGTGGCGTTGACGATGGTATTGGAATTAGGCCTGCTGTTTGTTGTGGCAAAAAAAGTCTGGAATTGGGGGCCGTTGGGGATGAGCATGCTGGTGTTTTTCATGTTGGTCGATCTAACGTTTTTCACCTCTAACGCGATCAAAATTCCGCAGGGCGGTTGGTTCCCGCTGGTAATGGCGGGCGGGCTGGTCGCGATCATGAGCACTTGGCGGCGCGGTCGAAAGCTTATTTCCGAAGCGATTCAAAATCAGAGTATGCCGCTGGATGTTTTCATGATGGCAACCGAAGGCGTGCCGCGTGTGGATGGCACCGCAATCTTTTTGACGCGCACACCGGAGGGTATTCCACACACGCTGTTGCATAACTTAAAGCACAATAAGGTGCTGCATAAACGGGTAGTTATGCTCAGTTTAGTGGTCGAGGACGTTGCCAGAGTGCCAGATGCGGATCGCGTCGAAGTTATTGAGTTCGGCCAAGGGTTTTACCGGGTCATTGCGAAATTCGGTTTCGTTGAGGATACCGAAGTGCCGCATGTGCTTGGCCTTTGTAAAGCGCACGGACTAGATTTTGAAATGATGGATACCACGTTTTTCTTGGGCCGGGAAACGTTATTGCCTAGTAAAAAACCCGGCATGGCGATCTGGCGCGAGCATTTGTTTAGCTGGATGTGGAAAAACGCCACACGTGCGATGGACTTTTTACGTTTACCGCCTAATCGTGTGGTGGAATTGGGTACTCAGGTGGAAATCTAAGTCTGCACTACAAAGCTGAAATTCAAACCCAGCAGTAACGCTGAATTTGCGTTTTTACCATTACCTACACATAGACCCCGGCATACGCCGGGTGAGGGTATGCTCAGCGAAGAAACTTGCGCCCCGTTGAAGTTTCTTCGGAGCACTATCACGTTTAACCCGGAATGACGATCTGAAACTCAAGAAACAACTTTAGTCAAAACAATACGATGGCCGTTTTCCTGGGTTAGAAATTCGGGCGAAGCGATAGCTTCGTTAATCGGATCTAGCGGTGCAGCACCAAGAATTGGCATCACCCCATGCGCACAAGCGCGGCCTGCGTGTTTACTTAAATACGCCGCTGCATCAGCAAGACCGATCACCTGATCAACGCTGAATCGGGCGCCGAATGGCGCTGGAAATGGCATGGGTGCGAAACCAATCGAGGCGGTAATGACCACCGTTTTTCCGTGGCCGATGCGAATGGGGTCACAGCTAATCACCTTGAGCATGCGGCGCGCCAGTTTCGTCGCGGTTTGGTTGTCGGCGTCCTTAGCTACCAGCAGAAATTCCTCCCCGCCCCAGCGCAAAATCGCGTCACCATTGCGTATGAATTGGCGCAGCCGTTGTGCCACTTCTATCAGAACAGCATCCCCAGAATCATGGCCAAATTCGTCATTGATGCGTTTGAAATGATCGAGATCAAGCAGGAAAAACGTCAGTCCCTGATCCCTCACACGGCGCCGTTCTATGCCCGCACTGCGGGTTAAAATTTCAACCTGAGGACGTTCCAAAAAGCTACGTAGAAAGCGCCGGTTATGCAGGCCGGTCAGCGTGTCGGTCACAACTGAAACAGAAAGTTCGCGATTTAACTGTTCTAACTGTTGCTTACGCGCCTCAATTTCAATATTTCTTTCCTCTAGCACGCGTCTAGATTCCAACAACGCAATAATCGCTGCTTCGCGGTCACGCTGGGCGCGATAAGCGTTAACGTGATAGCGAATGCGGGCAGCAAGTTCCAACGCGCTAGGCAGCTTAACCACGTAGTCATTGCCGCCACGCGCGAACGTTTCCGCTTTCGTTAGCGGCTCTTCCACCGCACTCAACACCATTACCGGCACGTTAGCGAGCGTTGCGTCGTTGCGATACACGCTGATCAAGTCCAGCCCGTCAATTTCATCCAGCTGCAAATCCTGCAAAATCAATTCCGGCTGCAACGCCAAAGCCCGCGCCAACGCTTGCGTGCCATCGCGCTCGGAATGCAGTTCAATATCCTCACAATCGATCAACAACCGCCGAACTGCAGCATGAATAATCGGCTGATCGTCTACCAATAACACTCGGCAAGGCGGGCTCATCGTGGCTCCAAGCGTAGGTTTGAAATAAATTTACCAATCGCCGCCGGATTTAATATGTAGTCCGCGCCGCCCTGGGCAATGGCGGCCCCAGGCATACCGTGCACCACCGCACTTACAGCGTCCTGTGCAAACGTTTGCCAACCGCGTTCACGCAGTTGACGTAGTCCCGAGGCGCCATCCTCGCCCATGCCGGTAAGCAGCACCGCGACTCCGACTTTGCTTTGCAAGCTCAAGCTAGCAAATAACTGCGCCACGGCTGGAATGTGTGCATCACTCGCCAAACCCGGATGCAAGACTAGCTGGCCACACGCAGCCATCGTCATATGCCGTCCTGGTGGTGCTACATACACACGACCAACCTGCAAATAGCTCTCGCTGGTGGCAAACTGAGTGGGAACAAGACACTCACTGCTCAACCAATCGCAGAAACCTTGTGCGTAGTCGGCATCAATGTGCTGCACCACCAGCACCGCAAAGTTAAGCGGGCGCTCTAAGGCATTCAACAGGGTACGAATCGCAGCGGGCCCCCCGGTCGAGGCACCAATGGCTAAAACCCGCTGAGTAGTGGCACGCACTGTCGCCCTCGTCGTCGACACTGTGCTAAGTCCTTCTAATATCCGCTCCAACTGCAGCACAAAACGTTGCGCGCCATGGAGTTCACCACTGTCATCAATTGTGGGGGGAATGAGCACCTTAGCATTACCGGTGGTAACCGCCCTGTATACCGCGTCAAGCGAATCACTTTGCGTCAAAATTGCGACTGCGATGCCAAGCTTTGGGAGCTCGGTAACGGCCTCGTCTATGCCCGACAGTGCCGCATCCAGCAGACACAATCTTGTTTTGAAATTCCCGACCGCGCTGCGCCATTCCGCTAAGCTGGCCGCGTAGAAATCAACGGTAATGTTTGCGCGGCTTACGCTGCGGCGAATCGCCTCGCGTTGCAAACGTTGTGTGCTAAAAACCGAAATACGCATCAGCGTTCACTCACCGGGCCAATCAAATCTAGCACCGCACCCAAGAAGCGTTCGTCATCAAAATCGCTTTTGGTCAGATATCGATCCGCGCGCACTTCCATGCCGCGCGCGTGGTCTTCCGGGCTGTTGCGATAAGAAACAATAATCACTGGCAAATTACGCAAACGCGCGTCCTGACGAACAGATCTGGTCAACGCGAGGCCGTCCAGGCGCGGCATATCAATGTCGGTGACCATCAAATCAAAATCACTATGATTCAGTTTTTGCCAAGCATCTTCCCCATCAATGGCGACTTCGACTTGGAATCCTGCGGCGCTCAGTAGCTGGCGCTCTAATTCACGCACACTGATCGAATCATCGACGACTAACACGCGTTTATCATGCGCAGCGGCGGGAGCGTCATCCGCACTACGCGCTAACACGCGGCGGCGCGGATCGAACGCCGCACGTAAAATATCATCTACATCCAACACAATAACGCCCACGCCATCGGCCGTGAGCGCCACGGACGCTACGTCAGAAACTCGGCCCAACCTACGATCC
>JAYTAO010000503.1:0-2889 GCA_043737435.1 Rhodanobacteraceae bacterium
CGATAGCAGCTCCGGCGAGATGACGTTGGCATTGGAATTTCCGGTCGCAGCGTCCGTTAATCAACGCAATCCTTTTGCCGGCCTAGGTTTGAGCTATGACTGCACCCTGGACAGCGTATTTTTGAGCAGCGTTGCAGGCTCCACGTCTAGACTACAGCTCGGCAGAGTATTTCGCATTGCATTACACCCAAGCGCCAAGATCGAATCAACGTTAAGCAACATCGATATTTTTGCTGTGACTAGCGTTGCAGTTGCGGGCAGCACCGCACTGTTGCTTGGCAGCGCGCGCAGCGGCGAGATATCGCAGATAAAACTAGACTCGAGCGGCAATTTCCCGCCTGCTGCGGCCACGAAACCCTTACTCAACATAGCCGCCCTTGGCCCAGAAGGTAATGACCGCGCGCGTAAAATTGAAGTTGCAAGCGATGGCATAGTAACCGTGCGCGGCACACGCTTTGCCTACAATTTGGCGCAACCCTCGGCGCAGGATAAGGCCACCAGCTATGTTTTCGCGTTCAATACTGCTTTGCAAAACTATCAGTTTCTACGTTGGACGAAGTAGCAGAACTAGCGATCAATTTTGCATCTCGATTCCCCCTTCCTAACGTATGCTCAACATTCTTTAATTGATGCCCCTGATGCCTATGGATGCCTTGCAGAATTCTTCCGCTGCCACCCACACAGCTAGAGCGGCTTTGCTGAGCGCAGAGGCGCAGATTAATCAAGTGATCGTCGGCAAACCTGAAGTCGTGCGATTAGTGTTAGCGGCGCTGCTGGCAAACGGTCATGTGTTACTTGAAGACTTACCTGGCGTTGGGAAAACCACGCTCGCGCACGCACTGGCGCAATCGTTTGCACTGCAATTTCAGCGGGTACAGTTCACCAGTGACTTACTTCCGGCAGATTTGACCGGCGTTTCGATTTACCGGCGCGATTTAGAGCGTTTCGAGTTTATTCCAGGCCCCCTATTCACTGAACTTTTACTTGCCGACGAACTCAATCGCGGTTCGCCGAAGACGCAGTCGGCGCTTCTGGAGGCGATGGCGGAATCACAAATCACGGTAGATGGCACCACGCGGCCGTTGAATCAGCCTTTTTTCGTGATCGCAACCCAAAACCCGACCGAACAAGCAGGTACGTTTGTACTGCCGGAGTCACAGCTTGACCGCTTTATGCTGACGCTTTCGATTGGCTACCCGGATCCTGCGCACGAGCGTATGTTGCTTGCCGGTGCGGATCGGCGGGCGATGGTGCAGGCGTTAAAACCTTGTGTTAGTAAAGCTGAGCTGTTGACTCTGCAACAGGGCTTGAAGCACATCCAAGCTTCCGCAAACTTGCTTGATTACTTACAGCGACTGATCGCAGCGACGCGAACGGCATCGGAACTGCGATTTGGCTTGAGTCCGCGCGCGGGTTTGGCATTGCTCAATTGTGCGCGCGCAATCGCGTTTTTAAATGGTCGCGGCTTCGTTCTACCGGAAGATGTGCAACATGTGTTCGTCGCGGTGGCGGCGCACCGTTTGACGGTACGTGACGCTGGCTTAAACGCACGCACGGTAGCGACGCAAATTTTGAAGAAGACGGCGGCGATTTGATTCGTCGGATGCTCGGTTTCGTGGGCTTGACGGGCATGATGCAGCGCCTGCAGGCGGGCCTGCGCAGTCGATTTTCCCGAGTTTTGGGCAAACGCGCCGGGCGCAGCCTGCCCATTTTGCTAAATCAAAAAAAACTGTATGTATTGCCGACCGGCTTTGGTGCCTTTACCGCGACAGTACTATTTATTTGTGTGCTGGGCGCGCTGAATTACAACAATAATTTGGCGTTAGGTTTTGCCTTTTTGTTTTGCGCGCTGGCGTTTTTATCAGTGCATGTTGCACATAGAAACTTAATTCGATTGGAATTTACACATGTTTTGGCACAGCCCGCATTTGCTGGGGGCGAGCTAAACGTAGCGGTTGGCATCAACCCGAGCGATGCCCGTGCGCGCACCTGTTTAAGTGGTGAGTTCGAGTTCGGCAAAGTGCTGGATTTTGAATTGCCTGCGGCTAATACGCTGCATTTCGCCTTGCCAGCGGCGAAGCGCGGATGGCAAGAATTGCCGCCGCTGACTATTTCGACGCAATGGCCGTTTGGGTTTTTTGTCGTTTGGTCGCACGTTTGGCCGCAAGCACAGGCCCTGATTTATCCCAAGTTGGAAGCCAATCCGCCGGATTTTCCTTTCGCCTCTTCGCACGCAGTGGGTCAATCTGTGCAACTCGGCGATGAGGATTTGCGCAATCTACGCAGCTATCGCCCAGGCGACGCGCCCCGTCGGATCGCGTGGCGTGCCTCAGCTCGCGCGGGCGAGCTACGTACCCGCGAACTCGAAACACCCGCCGCATCCGAAATTGTTTTGGACTATGCGCAAATCCAGGGAATGACGCACGAAGCAAAGCTCAGTCGACTTGCCGCTTGGTGCGTACGTGCAGCTGAGGCAAAAACAAATTTTGAGCTGCGTCTACCGAATCTCAAATTAGAGTCAGATCAGGGCCCAGCGCATTTACTTGCTTGCTTGAAACAACTGGCGTTAGTGCCATGAACGCAACAACTCAGAGCAAAGCGCTGCTTTCACCGATACAATTTCAATACTCGGTAATGGCGCTGGCGTCGGCAAGTTTACCGGCTATATTGTGGCTTAAATGGCCAATTAGCCTTTGCCTACTGTTGACTTTGGGCATTCGCACTGCGAGCTTGCAACGCTATCCACAAGCTTGGCCAAATGGGCTCCGCGTGAGCTTGGTTATCGCCTTTATCAGCCTGCAATATTCCGTGTACGGCCAATTTTTCGGGCGCGGTCCAGGAGGCGCACTTTTACTGTTAATGCTGGCATTAAAGGCAACTGAAAGCGCC
>JAYTAO010000504.1:0-2877 GCA_043737435.1 Rhodanobacteraceae bacterium
AATTCAAATTCAGGCTTGAAAAGTGGGATCTGTTCCATGCCGCAACTATAGCTGATGAATTCCTATCAAGTAGAGAATGCGCGCAAGGTCAGACTTGAACTACCGCCACCAACGTTCATCCGCCAGCCGTTCGCTGCTGATTTGCCAACGGCCACTGACGTGATCAAACTCGGCGCGCAGCGCGCCTAGATCGCCGGTGATGTATTCCTGTGCGCCTAAGGCATGCACGCGATCACGCGTGACTTGTCTTGGGAAATCAAAGCGATTGGCATAGCCGCTTGGGTACAGCAAGACGCTGGGCTTGACCGCCGCTAGGAATTCAGCGCTAGAGCTACCCGCGCTGCCGTGATGTGGGGAAACCAACAGCGATGCCGCAAGCAGCGGCGTTTGGGTGCGCACTAGTCTGGACTCGATCACCGCATCAATATCGCCCGGCAGCAACGCGCTTGCGGCGCTGGTTTGGCTCTGAATTTTCAACACGCAGGAGCTTTGATTCGCCAAATAAGGTAGCCCAGGATTCGGGTGCAGCACGATGAATTCCACGCCGTCCCACTGCCATCTTTGCCCGGCGATGCAGGCCACACTGTCGCTAATTTTGCTGAAGGCGCTGGTGCTGACTTCGCTGTGAAAAGCGCGGCGAACCGCTGCTAAACCGCCCGCATGATCCATATCGGCGTGGCTGAGCATGACCAGATCCAGCTGATTTACGCCGAGCGCGCGCAAGCTTGGTACCACAATACTTTCGCCCGTGTTACTGCCTTCAGGATCGCCAGGGCCTGCGTCAAACAGCAGTGTGTGGTGCGTGGTTTGCACCAAGGCACTCAAGCCCTGGCCGACATCAAAAAGCGTCAAGCGAAATTCCCCGGCAGCGATAGGCTCGGCCAATTTTGGCATCAGCATCGGCAGCAGCAATAGCCACGCGTACTGGCGCAATGCCACGCCGCGCGGGCTAAACAGCAGCAGCACGCCAAGGAGCGCCAGCACAAGCGCTATGGCACCAGGTGGCGCGAAATATTGCGTCATTACCGCAGGCGTCGAAATGCTGGTCAAGAGCGCGAGTAGCCAATGCCAAAAAAATGCCGCCAATTTTAGTAACGGGGCGGCAAGTGGGGCTTGTGCGCACAATAGCAACACCGTGGCGGCCAGCACTAACGGTACGATTACTAAGGAAACTAACGGCACGGCAATTAGATTAGCGAACGGTGCTGCCAGTGATGCTTGGCCGAAAAAAACTAAGCTCAGCGGCAGCAAACCCAGCGACATTAATAATTGTGCCGCGACCAATTCGCGCCACCAGTTGAGCTTGGGAAAGCGTTGTCCAAACACAATAATCAGCAGCGCCACCGCGCTAAAGCTGAGCCACGCGCCTGGGCTTAACACCACTAATGGATCGACGATCAGAACCGCAAAAAGCGCCAGCGCAAAACCTTGCCAAAGCGTTTGCACGCGCTTAAGCAAGATACCTAATAGCAACGCGGCAAGCATCAGCAAAGTGCGTTGTGCGGGCACGCCGAAGCCGGCTAACAGCGCATAGCCGGTCGCGCACATCAGGCCAACGGCCGCGCATAGTTGTGGCCGTGGCACACGCCGTGTGATCTTTGGAAATAACCAGCAAATACCATAGGCAACACCGGCGCCCAGCGTTGCCAGCAAGGTCACGTGCAGGCCGCTGATCGCAATTAAATGCGTGATGCCGCTGGCGCGCATCAGATCCCAATCGGCGTCGCTCAAGCCCCGGGTGTCGCCCACGCTCAGTGCCTGCAACAGCGCACGTTCGCGCGGCTCGGGCACGGCGGCGGCAATTTGATCGCTAAGGCGTTCGCGCAGCGCGACCACGCCGTGTGCGCGTCGTAAACGCGGGCCCAAGTTGACGATATAGCCGACCGCATCAATCTGATTGGCGGCGGCCGCGCGTTCAAAATCAAAACCGCCGGGATTGACTTCACCATGCGGCCGCCGCAGCTTTAGCCGCATCTGCCACTGTTCCCCTGCGCGCAATGGCGCGTCACCGTAAAAGCCCACGCGCACATTGCGTACGCCACCTAAATCAGCAGACGCTTCAAGCCGCAGCGACAAACGCGTCTGCCGCTCAATGCGTTTCGGTAAGTCCACAATGGTGGCGCGGACTTCATATTCTGCGCCGCTCGCGGGCGCGCCTTGCAAACGATGCGCCATCACCGCGTGCGCGCAAAAGCTGGCATAAACAAAGCCGCCCATCAACACCGAAACGGGCAATAGCCAAGCGCGGCTGCGGTAAATGTAACCCGCCGAAATCCCGCAAAGGAAAGCAAAACTGGCCAAAACGTATAGTGCGTTTATTGTCGGCAGATGCCGTTGAAAAATTCCTACAGCGATGCCAATCAACAAATAAATTGCATGTTGGATGCGCATGGGCTGGGCTTAAGGTGCGGTTTCTAGGCGGCCGTCTTTAAGCGTCAACACCCGCTGCAGTTTGTTGGCTAAACGCAAATCGTGCGTCACTAAAACCAGCGCCGTTCCCAGTTCGCGATTGAGTTCTAACATCAGCTCAAACACCCCCGCTGCAGTGCCTTCATCCAAATTACCGGTCGGTTCATCGCCCAATAAGCACTTAGGTTCGGTCACCAATGCGCGCGCAACCGCAGCGCGTTGGCGCTCGCCGCCAGAGAGCTCACCTGGGCGATGGCCTAGCCGGTGGCTCAAGCCGACCCGCGCCAGCAGCGCACTCGCCCTAGCTTGCGCAATTTTTGGTTTATTGCCGCGAATCAGTAACGGCATCGCGACGTTTTCCAGTGCGGTAAATTCTGGTAATAGGTGGTGAAATTGATAAATAAACCCGAGCGTACGGTTGCGCAAACTGCCCAGTACGGATTCGGATAATCCGGCTATGGGTTGACC
>JAYTAO010000505.1:0-2877 GCA_043737435.1 Rhodanobacteraceae bacterium
TTCTGTAACCCTGAACCTGACTCGCACTCGGGAAGGCCGGGCTTGTCCAACAAACGGCTCAGATCGCGGCTGCGCGCGATCTAACCTTAGTCGTTAGGCCGCAACGCTTTATTTGCACTCAATTCCCTCCGTCTCAGGTATTGTGCGAAATCCAGCTAAAGTGAATTCTGTCACCGCATACGGCCAATGTTCTATCCCCAGCCTGTGGGACAAAACCGGACAACTGCTTGTATATTCCGGGCTGTCTTTTCGCCCTGAGATTAAATATGCCTCATATCGTAGCAATGCGTCTAGCGGGTTGTGTATTGACAGAAATGTAAAATTACTCCCGGGCTCGGACCAAGCACGGAGCACCAAAGTACTACCCTCGACGTTCGTTGAAACTACTTCTGCTGGGGTTACGGAACTGCCCGCTACTTCGAGTCGAATGCAAACCGTTTCTCCCGGCCTCACAGTCACAATACCATTAGAAAGCGCCCCTTCATGGCCGGGGACGCATTCCGGAATAGGATCTTTCACAGTTTCGAGCGCGACACGTTCAACCGTCGATGGCGGTGACGATGCACAACCAGTCAAAATTATCGCAAGAGCAAAGTACTTCAATTTCATGCATTTCTCCATTTGCGGCCTAACTTTCATTTATGCACCTTAGCCCGGAAGATGACATCTGCTCGAAGCGACCAGTGTCGCGGTTCGCCTTGTATGTAACTGAGATTTCGGTAAAAAATTCATTGTCGGTAGATTTAACCACTGCCACGATCGCTTGATCGAGCACCTCGTTTTGTACGCACATGCTGTAGACAACATGGGAACCGTTAGGTGTGGAGGGATATGGCATTTGATCGGTGACTAGCCATCGCGGTTTGTATTGCTCTGGATAAGGCGGGACGATTGATCCGACCAAGCCGTTCGCATTGCACGAAGTGGCTGACATCGCAACAATCAGCCTCCAACTATGCGCCGTTTTTATGCCTCCTCCCAACGGATATCTACCTAGACACGTCGTTTGAACCTACGTTTGTTAGCACTTCACTCAAATCAAATGGTTCGAGCGTGGCGAAAAAACCGGCCCAATCTCCGCGCCGGGCAGTGACGAGAACGTTGGCGCTAGCTTCGTTTGCGCGCATAAATCCTCCTAAATATATGACTGGGCGACTGATTTAACCGCCAACGCTATCGGAATAGCCACAAGCCTCGGCTTTTACCAAGGCGATTTTAGCTGATTTAGTTTCAGGCTTAATTCGGATTAAATTCGCCGACGCGGATTGCACGCCACAATCAATTGAAACACTAACACTTGCAAGTAAAAACTCACCGCGTTGCTCAATACGAAGTACGCTTTTGGATTGCAACGCTCGTGCGGCACTGCGCTGAAACCCTATTTCAAATGTTGACGCCTCATTATTAAAAAAAATCACGGTAGTTTCAAAGCCTTCATAACTAGGCATGCGCGCATGCATGTTCGCATCGGGAATGAGCGTTATTTGCAAATAGTTTGCTTCCGTTTCGTCAACCGGTGTTATCCAACGGCCTACCAAAGTGCCGGTGATCCATATTTTGCCATCTAAATCCATATAGCCATTTCCGCCAGTTTTGTACTGCAGGGTTGAAAAACTGGTTTCAGGTAGCGTAACGGGTGGCGCGGCTTGCGCGCTGCTACCGATAAAAATTAGAAACAGGAAAGCGATTGAACCGCGCACGAGTTTAGGCCGATTTGGAGAGCGCCACGATGCTGGGCGGTCAAAGTGACGATTTGCGGAAGCAATTGGGGCGCAGCACGGGCAAGAATAGGCGGTTTTATTTCACGCCAAAGTTTTGCTGCCTGAGGCCTTAAAACAAACAACTGGGGCCTAGCCCTTGAAATTCATTTTGACGCACCCACGTTACGCCCGTCTGGTGGAACACCCGCGCCCTGCGCGGAAACAACTTCGTGTTGGTTTGATTTGCTAAAGCAAAACAAAAGCCACCTGGGCACTAAAAAAGTCCAAAAAATTCAATAACTTATTTTAACTCGAAAGGTGAACTATGAAACTACGTCCTTTGCACGACCGCGTAATTGTTAAGCGCATGGAAGAAGAACGCATGTCCGCTGGCGGCATCGTGATTCCTGATTCGGCCACGGAAAAGCCAATCAAAGGCGAAATCATCGCGGTAGGCGCTGGCAAAATCTTAGAAAACGGCAACGTTCGCGCTCTGGCTGTTAAGGCTGGCGACAAGGTTATGTTTGGCAAGTACTCCGGCACCGAAGTAAAGGTTGAAGGTGAAGAGCTACTGGTAATGCGTGAAGAAGATCTTATTGCCATCATCGAGTCTTGACACGGCGTGATTTCGTCCAAAGCAGCGTTGCTGCGCTAGTGCCTTTGGTCGTCATTGGCTACAGCCAATTCCTACTCGTCACCGCTTGCGCTTTGCTCTGAACGAAATCACTTGGTCAACACGACCTCCAAAAAAACTTTTAAAACCAAATTTAGAAACAAACATTTAAGGAATAAAGATCATGGCAGCTAAAGAAGTTCGTTTTGGTGAAGATGCTCGTGCGCGCATGTTGCGCGGCGTGAATGTGCTTGCGAATGCAGTCAAAGTAACCTTGGGCCCGAAGGGCCGCAACGTCGTGCTCGAAAAGAGCTTCGGCGCGCCAACCATTACCAAAGATGGTGTTTCGGTTGCGAAAGAGATTGAATTAGCCGACAAGTTTGAAAACATGGGCGCGCAGATGGTCAAGGAAGTCGCTTCCAAGACCTCCGACGTTGCTGGCGACGGCACCACCACCGCTACCGTAATCGCGCAAGCGATTATTCGCGAAGGCATGAAGGCCGTTGCTGCGGGCATGAATCCTATGGATCTCAAGCGCGGCATCGACAAAGCGGTAGAAGCTGC
>JAYTAO010000506.1:0-2873 GCA_043737435.1 Rhodanobacteraceae bacterium
CAGGTGCAGCAAAAAGCGCTGGGATTTGATTTTGCGATTGCGCACGGTGACGTGGCGCATGTGGATCAAGCCGAGGCGATGGTGCGTCAGGTCGAAAAAGAGTTAGGTCAGGTCGACATCTTAATTAACAACGCCGGAATTACGCGCGATTCGACTTTTCATCGTATGAGCGCACTGCAGTGGCAAGAAGTTATCAATACGAATTTAAACTCGTGCTTTAACGTCACTAGACCGCTGATTGATTCCATGCGTACGCGCAAATGGGGCCGTATCATCCAAATTGCGTCGATCAACGGTCAAAAAGGCCAGTACGGACAAGCAAACTATGCGGCCTCTAAAGCTGGCATGCACGGGTTCACCATTTCGTTGGCGCAGGAAAATGCCAAGTTTGGCATCACGGTAAACACGGTATCGCCGGGCTACGTCGCCACAGAAATGGTGATGGCGGTGCCAGAAGAAGTGCGCGCAAAAATTGAAGCACAAATTCCAACCGGTCGCTTAGGCCGACCAGATGAAATCGCGTATGCAGTTGGCTTTTTGGTCGATGAACAGGCGGCGTGGATTACTGGTGCCAATTTGTCGATCAATGGCGGGCACTACATGGGTTGGTAATACTCAAGCGGAGGCGATGGATCAATCTGTCGCCTCGGCTTAGTTAAAAACTTTGACTTTAACGGATCGTATTGCTCAAATGGCTAGATCGCTAGCGCAAATTCAACAAGAGTTTCTATCAGCCGCGAGTGCCGCAGGCGCGCTCAAATTTGGCGAATTTACTCTCAAAAGCGGGCGCATTAGCCCGTACTTTTTTAATGCAGGTATGTTTTGCACTGGTAAAACACTTGCCGCACTGTCGGGTGCATATGCAGATCGTCTCATCGAAAGTGGCGTTCAGTTTGATATGTTGTTTGGCCCTGCATATAAAGGCATTGCACTTGCTGCAGCGACTGCAGAACAGCTCTATCTCAGGCATGCGCTGGATGTGGGCTTTTGCTACAACCGTAAAGAAATGAAAGATCACGGCGAAGGCGGTTTGTTGGTTGGGGCCAAATTAACTGGGCGAGTCGTAATTGTTGATGACGTTATCTCTGCTGGCACGTCGGTGCGGGAATCCGTCCAAATTATTCGTGACGCAGGTGCAGCGCCTGCTGCGGTAATTATCGCGCTAGATCGAGCAGAGCGCGGCAATGATACCGGAAGTATGCTCTCGGCCGCAGGGGAAGTTGGGAAACAGTTTCAAATTCCCGTGATCGCGGTCGCTAGCTTGCACGACTTGTTTGGTTTTATTGAAACGGACCGCAACTTAGTCAAGAATCGTGACGCACTTGTGGCTTACCGCGCCCGGTATGGCGCAAACTAACGAATGAGTACATTCGTTTGACGCCGCTTCAGTATCAAGCTTTAGCATAGCGGTTGTACGAGTTACATGTTTTGTAGTGAAACATTTAAACCCAAATAGTTGCTGTGGAGAAACTTTATGAAATCACTAAAATCTATTCATTTAACAAAGCTTGCGGCTATCGCTTTTTCGGTTTGCGTCGCCGCGGCCAGCACAGCGGCACCCAAAATTGTAAAGTGGGTGGATGAAAAAGGCGTAACGCATTTTGGCAACAGCCAGCCCGGTGCATCGACGGGATTGGGAAGCCAGACTTTAAATGCGCAGGGCATTCCGACCAATACTCAGGCAAATCAACAGAATGCTGCAAGTGCAGCGGCAGAGGCAAAACGTTTAGCAGCTTTGAAGATTAGTCAAGAAAAGCAGGCGGCGGCAGATCAACGTTTGATCGATTCTTATGCTTCCGAGCAAGATTTACAACGCAATTATCAGCAAAACGTAGAGCTTTTGGATCAACAAATTAATTCGACTCAAACTGACATTGAAAATCGTCAAAAAGGTTTAAACAAACTTGTTGCAACTGCCGCTGAAAGTGAACGCGCAGGTAAGCCAGTCGCAGAGCAAATTAAAATGATGATTGTCAACGAACGCGCGCAAATTGAAACTCAGAAAGCCTACATCGCCACTCGGCGAGTGGCTCGTGTCACCGCTAAAACGCAATTTGACGCCAATCTCAAAAAATATCGAGAAGTGATCGCGCGCGCCAAAAAGTAGGAAATTCGTCGCTTTAGTGTGATTCTAGGACATTACCAGGAAGAAAAACCCAGGTTCGGGTTATGTGTAAAACATCAAAACGCTCGCCATTGACTTCTGGCGTGACGTCAAATGGCGCAGCAATTTCTATGATGTATTTGGCCGCATCGTCCAGTATCGGCTCGCCCGAGGACTGGATGATCTCGACTTTCTCTACCGAGCCATCACGGCGAATGGCGACGGTCAGTACCAAGCTTCCCTGGAGTTCGTGAGTTCTTGCTTCATCTGGGTAATTTATATTGCCTACACGTTCCACTTTCGCAACCCATGCCTGCATGTACTGGGCATAGCCATCTTCCTTGGTATTTGCAGAGATAAATTTGCGTTTGGGCCGTTTGGCATAAGCTTGTCGCGTGCGGCTGATCTCCGCCTGTAGGTTCGCCATCTCCATTTCGCGTTGGGCGATTTCGTTGTTGAGTTCGCGTTGTGCTTCTGGCACTGCAGTTTGAGAGGGCTGGGATGCGACGATACTTTCACTTCGGCGCACTGTAAGTACTTCAGTTTCAAGATCTTGTGGCTTTTGCGAGGTTTCCTCCACGGCAGCGACCGGCATCGGCGCGATCCCTGGTTCTGGTTTTGGAATCGGTGTGCTAAACAAGTTGGACGGGCGCAATTTTTGCTCACTTTCTCCACCGCCCTGTTGGTTGGCTTGCGCGATGAAGTCAGCTTTATCGGGCGCCTCGTCACTTTTGGATTGCACCAAAATGACGTCCAAATCCGGAATCTC
>JAYTAO010000507.1:0-7115 GCA_043737435.1 Rhodanobacteraceae bacterium
CGCTGGTACACCGCGGCTATCAAAGGCTGCTTTCGCATGACCGTCGCCCATTGGAGCGAGACACCCATTGAGGTGGTGCGGCACGCGCCACGGCTGGGCGGAAAACAGCGTCAAGATCAATCCAGTTAGGCGATGGCCGCGGAGTGATACCAAAACTCCGCGCCGTTAAATATTGGGATAAATCTTATTTCAGCCCAGCCGCGTTGCGCAGTGCTTCAGCGCGGTCGGTTTTTTCCCAGCTGAACGCCGTCGCTGTTGAACCATCGGCCATTTTCATCGCATAAGGCTTACGGCCAAAGTGACCATAGCTGGCGGTCGGTTGATATATCGGGTGAATCAGATCAAGCATTTGCAAAATGCCGTAAGGGCGTAGATCGAAGTGCGCACGAATCAGCTTCTCAATGACCGAATCGTCAATTTTACCGGTGCCAAAAGTCGTCACTGAAATAGAAGTCGGTTCGGCCACGCCAATTGCGTAGCTTACTTGCACTTCGCAGCGATCTGCTAAGCCCGCAGCAACGATGTTTTTGGCAACGTAACGCGCAGCATAGGCTGCAGAGCGGTCAACTTTGGACGGATCCTTCCCAGAAAATGCGCCGCCGCCGTGGCGCGCCATACCGCCGTAGCTGTCCACAATGATCTTACGACCGGTCAGACCGCAATCGCCTACCGGCCCGCCAATAACAAAATTTCCGGTCGGGTTTATGTGGAATTTGGTTTTTTTGTCAACCAATTTCGCCGGTAAAACAGGCTTTATAATCAACTCCATCACGCCTTCACGCAAATCTTTTAGCTTGACTGACGGATCGTGTTGCGTGGAAAGCACCACCGCGTCAATACCGGCAACTTTGCCGTTTTCATAGCGTAACGTGACCTGGCTTTTAGCATCTGGGCGCAGCCAAGGAAGTGCAGATTTTTTTGCCTTGCGCACTTTGGCTTGTTGTTCGACCAAGCGATGGCTGTAATACAGCGGCGCTGGCATGAATTCAGGCGCTTCATTGCAGGCGTAACCAAACATGAGCCCTTGATCGCCAGCACCCTGCTCTTCCGGCTTTTTACGATCAACGCCTTGATTAATATCCGGGCTTTGCTTACCAATCATATTGATGATCGCGCAGGTGTTGCCGTCAAAGCCAACTTCGGAGTTGTTGTAGCCAATATCAGTGACGACTTTGCGTGCGATGGCTTCGATATCAATCCAGGCCGAAGTGGTGATCTCACCAGCAACAATTACCGCGCCGGTTTTCGCCAAGGTTTCACATGCCACACGTGCACTTTTATCCTGCGCCAAAATCGCGTCCAACACGGCATCAGAAACTTGATCGCAAAGTTTGTCCGGGTGGCCTTCGGAGACGGATTCAGAGGTGAAAAGATATGCACTCATCAGAGCAGTCCTTGGATTTGTTAGGGATTGAGAGGGCGCGAATAATACACGCCACGTAAAAAACCGTGTGGACGTCTAAACGGGTGTTTGGTTGCGCGTCAGCTAATTGACTAGTCGAGTCTATTTTTATAGCTCCAAAAAAAGAAAAACCCCAGTTCAGAGAACCGGGGTGTATCGTAGAACGATATCTTTCAATTTGTTTAGGCGCCCTGCCTAGAGAACATCGCTTGGTAGCAGAAACCTAGAAGTTGCACCAAGTGGTAAGAAAGATACACCAGCATTGGCAAAAAAACAACACCTTTTATAAATTATTTTTTTGCGCTAACAATTCCAGTATATGTTGTCGATTAACCGTGCTTTTCCCAATCTTGCAGCGATCATAGCAACTTCTTTTTCAGTCGAAACATTAATAAAATCAAGGGTTTGAGCATCTCGAATGGCGGCGTAGTCAGGATTTAACCCGGCCGCCTTCAATGCAACTAACGCGCCACTTTGCACCTGTTCTGTAGCTATGCCGCGCTGACGCATGTCGCGCATTTGCAACAGCGTGGCGTAAATGACACGCGCTTGTTCACGCTCAGCCAGACTCAAATATTGATTGCGCGAGCTGCGGGCTAGACCACTAGCTTCCCGAATGGTGGGTGCTGCAAGAATTTCGAGCGGAAAATTGAACTGAGCCACTAAATTACGCAGCACCAGCAATTGTTGAAAATCCTTCTCACCAAATACCGCTACGTCTGCTTGCACAATATTAAAAAGCTTGGCCACCACCGTTGCGACGCCAGAAAAATGCCCCGGCCGCACTGCGCCACACAGAACATCGCCAATCGCACCAACGTCAATCCCGAACTGCGCTGAGCTCATAGCGTCTGCTGGATACATGGTTTCGACAGTCGGTGCAAACAGCGCGTCACAGCCGCCCCCTGCTAGCAAGATTTGATCCGCCAACAACGTGCGCGGGTAACTGGCATAGTCTTCGCTTGGGCCAAACTGCGTTGGGTTGACAAAGATACTGGCAATCACGCGCGTGGCGTGCTGCTTGGCAAGCGTTATCAACGACAAATGCCCATCATGCAAATTGCCCATGGTCGGTACTAAGGCGATACGTTCCCCGGCCTTGCGCCATGCGCTAATCTGCGCGCGCAAAGCAGCGATTTCGGTAAACGTATCAATAGCCATGCTCAGGTCCCGGAAAAGTTTTGCCTTTGACGGCTTTTACGTAATTTTGCACGCCCGCGAGCACGCTGATGGCGCTACCTGTCGCGCCTAGCTCTTCAAGAAAATTATGCACAAACCGTGGGCGACGGCCGAAACCTATGCCGAGCGCATCAAAAACCACCAACACCTGTCCATCACACTCCACACCCGCGCCGATGCCAATGGTGGGAATGGTCAGTGCTGCGGTAATTTCCGCCGCGACTTCGCTAGGCACGCATTCCAAAACCAATAAGTCCGCGCCAGCATCTTGCACCGACTTCGCATCGGCTAACAGCCGGGCGCGCGCTTTTTGGTCACGCCCCTGCACTTTAAAACCGCCCAGTTTGTGTAGCGATTGCGGTGTCAGCCCCAAATGCGCGCACACCGCAACATCGCGCATGCTTAGACCAGCAATAACATCCACCATTGGGCCTGCACCCTCCAATTTAACCATCTGCGCGCCCGCCCGCAGCACCGTCTCACTTGCCACTAGAGCGCGTTCTAACGTGGCATAACTCAGTAATGGCAAATCCGCTAACAAGAGAGCCTTCTTGACACCACGCGCCACCGTTTGGGTGTGATAGGCAATATCGCTTAGCGTAACCGGCAGTGTGCTGCTGTGGCCTTGCACCACCATACCAAGCGAGTCCCCCACCAGCACGATGTCGATACCAGCCGCGTCCATAATTTGGCCGAAACTATAATCGTAGGCCGTCATCATCGCTATTTTTTCGCCTGCTTGTTTCATTGCAACTAGCTTGGGCACATTCATGCCAGGGCGATCTAGGTCAGGGTTGATATATGCCATCGGAAATTTCCAGTTTATAAATATCTTTAAGCGACAGTGCCGCTAAGTAGGCTTTTGCGCTGCCTAAACCCGGAATATGTACGTCGGGCGCAATTTCTAGCAAGGGCAGCAACACAAATATGCGTTTATGCATGCGCGGGTGCGGGCATTTCAACTCGATCGTGTTGAGGCGAGTGCGACCGTACAGAAGTAAATCAAGATCAAGTGTACGAGGCCCATTTGGACGATTGCAATCGCGCACCCGACCTTGAGCAATTTCAATATCTTGTAAAGCGCGCAACAGCGCGTCTGCCGCTAGATCAGTATGAATTTCCGCAACCGCGTTCACGTAACGGGGTTGCTCATCACTTGAGTCATCGTCACTCCAGGCGGGTGTCGAGTAGAAACTCGACACCCGACGGACCCGCGAAAATGCAAGCTTATCAATCGCAGCTAATGCGGTATTAAGTTGCGCTTGTGGACTTGGTAACGCCCCAGCCAAATTGCTGCCGAGGGCAACAAATGCGGTTGTCATTCGGGTGCGGCGGCTTTGGGATTGGCACTGCGATTGCGTACTCGACGCTTACGCTTTCTTACTGCGAGGGCTTCGCTCGCAGGCTCAAAGTCTAGCTCAGCTGCGCGCGTGCTGCGGTGTGCCCCGAAAATGGTTTCGAAATTCGCGTTCGCATCTTGCGCGTCAGTCCAGCGCTGCGCCCAATCATGCAAACGCTCGTCGCTGTAGGCACGCAACAATAGGAAGTCATAGCCCGCGCGAAAACGCGCGTTCGCAACGAGTTTGCGTGCACGCGAAGGCGTGGTGTCGGTTAATCGAGCTTGCAGCTCCCAAATATCACGCACTTGTAGCGAGAATCGGCGCGGCATCGCGACCCGTTCCGCGGTGTCCAAAATCGCCGCGTCAAACATCAACAGTCGCTCATCAAAACTGATTTTGCTCATATCAGAGCCCCGCTCGGCCAGCCGGTGCAGCATCAGCGCCCAACCAAATGCGGCGAACAAAAACGCCGGCGTGACTGATTTACCTAATTCAATTCGGGCATCGGTGTTGCCCAGCGCGGCAAGTAAAAAAGTATGGTTGCGTCGAATCACTGCCGGCCGCATCGCCGGAAACAGCGCTTCAATTAGACCCAAACGCTGCATTTCCGCCCAGCTCGCCAGTGCGTGGCCAGATAAAAACAGCTTCTGCACTTCATCAAAAAGCCGCGCTGGCGGAATTTCGGCCAATAGCGGATTGAGTTCCGCGATTTCCCTTTCCGTTTCGCTTGCCATCGTGAAGCTAAGCTTGGCCTTCAGGCGCGCCGCCCGCAGCATGCGCACCGGATCTTCGCGATAACGGGTAGCAACATCGCCAATTAACTTGAGTTCGCGTTTTTCCAAATCATCCAAGCCGCCAACGAAATCGAGCACGCTAAAATCGGCAATGTTGTAATACAGCGCGTTGACCGTGAAATCCCGGCGCAATGCATCTTCTTCGATTGAGCCGAAAATATTGTCGCGCAGGATACGCCCGCCCTCTTCCACATGCCGATCGCCCAAGCCTTCAGAGCCACGAAACGTCGTGACTTCGATAATTTCGCCGCCAAAACGCACATGCGCGATGACGAATCGTCGCCCGACCAATCGGCAATTACGAAATACTTTCTGGATTTCTTCCGGTGTGGCGTTAGTGGCAATGTCAAAATCTTTCGGCAATACGCCAATTAATAAATCGCGCACGGCACCGCCGACCAAAAAAGCATCAAATCCGGCTTCTTTTAAACCGTACAAGGTGCGCAACGCTGCAGAAGAAATGGCTTTACGGGAAATGTCGTGCTGATCGCGCGTTAAGGTGCGGACGGTCATGTTTGGGCTAGGGTCCTTCGGGTGGGAAAAGTTCGTTACACGAATCGATTAAGCAGCGTAATACCGAACACGCGGCAAACGGCGCTGCTATTTTTGCAAGTCTAACTGATGCGCGCAGTGTAGCCGCTTGTTAGTATTTGGCGACTCTAGCTTTTTGGCTACGCAATTTTCCACTTTCTTATGGTTCGAAAAATTCTGCCTCGCAATTTTCCAGGAAACAAAAATGCCGTTTGTAGTAACCGATAGCTGCATCAAGTGCAAATACACCGATTGCGTGGAAGTTTGTCCTGTGGATTGCTTCAAAGAAGGACCGAACTTTCTTGTGATTGACCCAGACGAATGCATCGACTGCACTTTGTGTGAACCCGAATGCCCAGTCAACGCGATTTACCCGGAAGATGACGTGCCCGCTGGGCAAGAAGAATTCGTCAAACTCAATGCCGAATTAGCGAAAAACTGGCCAACCATCACGATGCGCAAAGATGCGCCGACAGATGCCAAGGACTGGGACAAGGTTAAGAATAAATTGCATTTGTTGGTACGTGCCTAACAAACAGGCGCAGGCACACGAGCGCGTTCGTTTTCAATTGATGACACAGCAATAAAAAAAGCGGGGCGACTTAGAGCCGCCCCGCCGTCTTTTTTTTGCGACAAATCTAACCTAGCGCAGTACCGCCGCCGGGTCACCAAACAATGTAATCGAGTAATTTGATTCGATGTTCCTCAGAATTTTGCCGCAGGGTCACCCAAAAGCTGGGTACCCAAAATCACGTCAACAAATTCCGGGCGCGTTTGTGCCAAGTCGACTCGAGCACGGGCCAAAGCTTCGCCAAAAGTTGCCCCCGGCTTCGAGAGTTCATGCAGAACACGCGCTGCTAACGCCTGATCATGGCTAGTTTCAGTCAGGGTTGACGTACCAAGCACAATTGCCGCGCCACCCGTGCCAGCTAACCATGTATTCGCCATACTTTCACGACTAGGATCGACGAAATAGCTTGCCCAACAGCCCCACTGAATGACTGCATTGGGCGACGCATTCGATAAATTTGCGGTGAGAATTGCACTGCTGTTAAGAACGTTGGCAAAACTCCAACGCGTAGGTGCGCTATGTCCAAACCAATGCAGCAACCGAACCCCAGAATTGGACGACGCCAAAATTTGGGCACGCATTTGATCCGCCGTGTTGATGTCTAAACTCTGCAGTTGTATTTGCCAGCCCGCAGTCAGCTCACGTGATAACTGTTCACTGATGTTAGAATACACGTTCCCCTCTTCGGCGATATCCGCGCTGAAGAGCGCCTTACCATTGTTTGCGGTGGCGTCGAACCGAACGGCCTTTGCAACCATTTGCGCAACTTCAGACATTGACCTGGCGGGAAAACGACCAATTGCCATGCCCGCAGGTGCTAACGCGGCATCGCTCGGTGCGAACCGCACATACGGCCCAGTCGGCACGTAAGCCGTTGGTACGAAGCTTACCGACCCTGTGTTGGCCTCAGCGCGCGCATCAATCGTATCACTACCCACCAACAGAGCAAAACGCGTTCCAGATTGTTGTGCACTAATCAAATACCGTTGAATCGCTGAGGCGTCGGGACGCCCCTGCGAGTATTGCGCATAGAGTTGCTCGGTACTTACGACGTGAACACTTAATCCTTGCGCACGCTTAGAATTTAGCAAGGGTTCAAGCAATTCTGCGAAGAGCGGATGAGTGATAACGACGTAATCAGCACGCGTGGACACAGACGCCGTGGGGGTCATCGCGCGCAGACTGGGTTGTTTTATCGCTCGGCTGTCGGCGGCGTACCAACGCTCTGTGTTTGACACCGGTAGGGTGAATCGTAAATTAGCCGAGCCAACGCCAAGTTTCAAAACTTCCCAGCTTTC
>JAYTAO010000508.1:0-2867 GCA_043737435.1 Rhodanobacteraceae bacterium
GAAGTCGCTGGCATCAAAAGCGCAACATTTCGCGTGGAGGGTGACTACGCTTTTGGCTGGACGCGCACCGAATCTGGCGTGCATCGTTTGGTACGCATCAGCCCATTTGATTCGGCGAAACGCCGTCATACTTCATTCGCATCCGTTACCGTTTCCCCGGAAGTCGACGACAATATCGATATTGATATCAATCCGGCCGATTTAAAAACCGACGTGTATCGATCTAGTGGCGCAGGCGGTCAGCACGTCAATAAGACTGAATCGGCGGTGCGTATTACTCACGTACCCAGCGGCGTTGTGGTGGCGTGCCAAACCCAGCGCAGTCAGCACGCAAACCGCGATTATGCGATGAAGATGTTGAAAGCGCGGCTGTATGAAATTGAGATCCAGAAGCGCAGCGTCGCCAAACAAAAAATTGAAGACGCTAAAAGCGATATCGGCTGGGGCCACCAAATTCGCTCGTACGTGCTAGACGACGCGCGTATCAAAGATTTGCGCACTAGCGTGGAGCGGCGCGATACGCAAACCGTGCTGGACGGCGATTTAGACGATTTTGTCGAAGCAAGCCTGAAGCAAGGACTTTAAATCGGCGGCGGCAAAACAACGATTTCAGCGAACAACGGCAATTTTTAGGGTGCTGATGTGACTTCTTAGTGACCGCCTTGGGCCTCCCGTGCTAGTTTTAACAACTAAGCGGAATTAGGGGTCGCGATGATCAATTGTGCAACGGCGCGGAGAGCACGGATGCTTCAAGGCTACCTTTTTTTAGCCTTCATGCTGGTCATTCGATTCGCCACCGCGGCAGACATTGATCTCCTCATTAGCCCGCCCAGATCGAGCGCAGTAGCAAAAGCGCCGTATCCCTGCAGGGTTTTAAATCCAACGTTGTTGACATGCGTCACCGATGCCAACTACGACCGGGCGAACCCTGGCGCGCGTATAGATCTGGGTAAAGGCGCTTTTGACCAAATTGCGGATCAATACGATTATTTAGTGGTTTTCACGACCTTTGATTTTGACAAAGGCGGTTCAACCGCTTTTTTTAGCAATGTGCGCAATGATGTCCAAGGTATTGGCCTACCTGTTTTTGACAACGCGCCTTTTTACGGCAGTGCCAGCACGCTGCGTGGCATCATCGATATGGGCAATATCAAGGATTTAATTTTTGCACCGGGCTCCCCCGGTTATCGCAATAATTTAAATATTTTTGCACACGAATTGATGCACACCTTTGGTGTATACGGAAAATATACAAATGCCTCCGGGGTGCAAAGTGATGATTTGCGCGGCGCAGAAAATGTGCATTGGAATTATTTTCTAGATTCCGATGCCTCGCTTATGTATGGTGCTGACTGGCGAGATTTAAACGGTCAATTTCAGGCAGGCGATATATTTCATAGATATAGCGATTTGGATCTTTATTTAGCTGGTTTTTACGGTGCCAATGAGGTCCAAGCGATTTCACTGATTCGTGGCGGTAGCGGTAGCGCGACGGCCTATCCCGCTTTGGCGGCAACAACCAATGGCACACGCGAAGCCATCAATATCGCACAAATCATCTCTGCAAACGGCGCACGCGTACCCGCTGTCGCGTCCGCGCAAAAGCAATTTCGCGCCGCGTTTGTATTGCTCACCCGCGCAAGCGACAGCGTCAATCCCCAAGTTATCGCTAGCCTAGAGCGCTTTCGCTTAGCCGCTCAAGAGCGATTTAGTGCGATGACCCACGGGCGGGGCGTACTAGCAATCCATGCGCAAGCAAAGTCACCCACGCTGGCAAATGCAAACTGTGCGGGCGCACTGAACCCGGCAAATTCGGAAGGCACGGATGTGCTTGAAGCGAGTAAAAAATGGCTAACATTGCCGCAAACAGCTCAGCTTCCCTGCAATGATCCAGCCAACCTGCAGCCGACCAGCTATCTAGCGTCGATTCCTGCGATGGCAGCTAAGCTTTTGTATTTGCGGGAATTTCCTGGCACCGATGCGCGAGTAGCCAGTTTAACTGCAACACTTTTGGCCAAACAGCCTAGCACCATGGATGACGCCGCATGGCTGTTACGTGCGCTGCCCGAACACAGCACCGCACTCGCAATAATCAAGGCGGCGGCGTCAAATAATGGTGGTTTTTCCAGCACCTCGTGGTTTCAAGCCAATGCGGGCGATACCGCCTTAGCACTCAGCGTTTTACCCAGCAGTGAAGCAGCGCTTCGTACCAGCGCGATCAGCTATTTGCGCCAACGTGCACAAGCCAACAGCGGTTTTGCCTTGATTGATGGCGGGCCGAGCCGGGTGCTAGGTACGGCGGAAGTTATTCGAGCTTTTAACCTGGCCAGCGTCAGTGCCAACGACCCACAAATTGCCGCCGCGCTGGCACTGCTTTCTGCGCGTAAAGTAACTCAAGGCCAATATCGCGGTAGCTACAGCGACTATCCCAGCATTAGCAGCTACACGCCCAGTTTAATGGAAACCTTGGTTCCGCTAGGCTTAAATCCCAGCACCGAATCCGAAAGTTATGTGCGTCGTGCATTTCAAAGCGTTATTTTGGACAACGGAATTTACGCAGGCCATTTTTTAAATGACGATTACACCACCGCGAATGCTGGGCGGGTTTTAGTTTTAAATACCAAACCAAATTTGGCTGTAAATTCGTTGCGTTTAATTAGTTCGATAAATATTGTTGAAGGCCAATTAATAAAAATAGAAGCGGAAATAAAAAACGACAGTAATTTTAATATTACCTCGCCTTTCAAAATTCAGTGGTACGACGGCGATCCGGCGGCCGGCGGAGTGGCCATCGGTGCGCCAATAAACATCGTTAGCTTGGCGCAAAACACAGTCAGAACCGAATCAATTTCAATCAATACCTTGAA
>JAYTAO010000509.1:0-2866 GCA_043737435.1 Rhodanobacteraceae bacterium
CAGCTACAGCCGGGCGGTGTGGCGTTTGGAAAAACCGATGCGTTTAACTGCGCTGCGCGAAATTATGATTGGTGTTGTTGAACAACGTCGCGAATGGACATTTAGTGGCGCGCTGGCCCCGAAAGCGGCTGCAGTCGCGAATTTCGTGGCGCCGCCAGTGCCGGCGCACCGCAAACTGGAACAGGTTTTAGGCGTGCTTGAAAGCATTGTTAACAGTCGAATGCCGCATTTTTTTAATGGTATTCCAGGGGTTGAAATTGTAGTGTTCCCGCTACCGAACATGGTCTATATTCGGTGTGATCCGGACATTAGTTCTTGGCAGAAAGCGTTGTCTGACGTTACTCATCCGGTGACGGCATTCTCCCGTATCGGCGCAAGGCCAATGCCTGAAATACAGCCAATTTCAGTGGCACACTTTCGTTGGGAGCTTGCCCGGCACTTGAGCGCCGGGATGTTGCTTCCGGGAATAGCAAACCGCGGAGAATTTGCGTTAACACGGTGGCCAGATTTCGGCACCATGTATGCGGGTAGTGCCTATGATTTAAGAATTGTGGCGCTGATTACGACCCGCCCAGCATCGATTGCCAGCATGCTGAGGACGGTTCCCTACACACGCGAAGGCGTTATTGCGCTGCTCAATGCCTGTGCATTGGTGGGTTGTATGCGCGGTGCTCCACAAGATTTGCTTCACAGTTTGGCGGCGCAAAATTTGGTGGCATTGCCATCAAGCGATCAAGCACCGTCGGCAGCACATCACACCCTGCTAAGTGCGCCTGCCCAAACACCGAAGCGGGGTTTTGCTGGCATGCTGAGTAAGCTGCGTGCCGCGCTGAGTTTCGTTCCAAGAGCAAGCACGTGAACGTAGGCACTTAAAAACTATGAATATTCCGCGCGAGATCAAAATTTTGATTACCGGCCCCATGGGCGCAGGTAAAACCACAGCGATCGCCGCTGTCAGCGAAGTAGCGCCGGTTAAGACCGAAGCAGTCAACTCGGATTTGGCGCAACACACTAAAACGCACACCACGGTAGCGCTTGACTACGGCGAAGTGCGCCTTGCGGGCGGCGATCGTTTGCGGCTGTATGGCACGCCGGGGCAAAAGCGCTTCAATGTGATGTGGCAAATTTTGGCGAAAGGCGCCTTGGGCGTGGTGGTTTTGATTGATATGACGCGCCCCGATCCGGTGGCCGATCTGGTTGAATACTTAAAAGATTTTGCGGAAGTGATTCGCAACAGTTCTGGCGTGATTGGGGTTGGACGTGGCTCGGAAAATTCGCGAGTTACTAGCACGGAACTTTACTCCGCTTTGGCGGATCTTGGCTTTTTGCTGCCGATATTTGCCGTCGACATTAGAAAACGTGAGGATGTTTTGTTGCTGCTCGAAGCCTTGTTTAGTCAAATTGAAATGGCGGGGCTTACCGAGGAAGACCACGAATAGCTCAGTTTTTTGCCGCATCCCAATTGCAGAAATCGAAGGAATTGAATGAATCAGCGTAGTGAAATTTTGCGCCCACTTGTGATGCGCGCGGTGCAAATCAAGTTGCAGCAGTTGCTCGAGATGGTGCCGGCCGTGATTGGCGCTTTTCTTGCGACCGATGACGGTTTTGAACTGACGCAAGTGGTGGCAGGTAAAGAGCTGGAGCCAGCACGTTTGGCCGCCATGTGCAGCTCCATGATCGCTCTAAGCCACGCATTGGTGCAGGAAAGCGATCTGGGTGACAGCGAGAATTTAATTATCGAGGCGAAGAACGGAAAAATGCTGCTGCTCACCATCGCGAGCCAACCACAGCTGTCCTTGACCGTGATCGCGCGCCCAAGCGCTACGCTGGGGCAAGTATTAGTGCACTCCAAGGTGTGTGCTGAAGCGATTCGGCAGGCTTTGGAGTTTCTGTAAACGCCAAGAGAAAATTATTCACACTCATTTAGCCGTTCCACTCAGTCGTTCTGACCGCCAGACCGACCCTTTGCAGTACAAATGTGTCAACAACAAGGAGTATTACCATGGCAAAGTTTGACTTAACCCCGATCACAACGATTGATGGCTTTATCGCCGCTGCATTAGTTGACAGCGATTCCGGCCTAATGATGGCGGGTACTTCCGGCAGCAACATTAATTTAGAAGTTGCAGCAGCCGGGAATTCGGAAGTCATCAAGGCGAAACGCCGTGTTGCTGGCGCGCTCAAATTGAATGACGAGATCGAGGATGTTTTGATCACCTTGGGCAAGCAATATCACGTTTTGCGTCCGCTTGAGCGTAATCCGAAGCTGTTTTTGTATGTGGTTTTGGATCGCGGTCGTGCCAATTTGGCAATGGCACGCCACGAACTAAAAAGCTTTGAGCAGCAGCTTAATTTTGCCTAAGCGCGGTCAGCGTACAACGGACGTTTTGAGACTACGCCCTGCTTGCAGGGCGTTTTTGCAGGTTGACAATTTCTTCAACAAAGTGCATCGCGCCGCGCCAAATTAAACAAATTATTATCTGCGCCCGCATCAATGCCGCGCCAGAAACTCCAGCACCAAGGTATCAACTTCAGGTGCCAAGCCTCGCAAGCCACGTCCGGCCTGAAACAAGGTTTTGACGTGTCCGGTTTTTGGCAACACCACCACTTCGGCATGCCCGCCCGCAGCATTTACTTTGGCGGCCAAATTAACGCTGTTTTTGGGATATACCAATAGATCATCTTGCCCGTGGATCAGCAACATCGGCGGTGCCTGCGCACCAAACTGCGCGTAATTTATTGGCTGCGATTCGGCTAAGTTGGCGTTGCCTTTAAAAACCGCGATGACCAGCGGATCGGTCATCGGAAGAAAATCGTAGGGGCCGGATAGACCAATGAAGCCTTTGATTTCCTCGGCCGACATATG
>JAYTAO010000510.1:0-2865 GCA_043737435.1 Rhodanobacteraceae bacterium
TCAAAAACGTCTGCAACGCTGCCGCGCCAACGTGCAGGCCCGGAATACGAGTCGTTAGGTACAGGCGCAATGTGGCGCCACAGCCACCCCGGCCAAAACGATCCGCACAAAACAAGCGTTTTCCGACCGTCACCCGCTGTGCTGCGCGCGCTTTGGCGTAGGAAAAACCGTGCGAAACGAAGTGCTCACTGCGCTGGCAGTTATGGCACACGAAACGATCTGGATGCGCTTGAAGATTCAGTGTGAGCGATTGCAAGTCAACAAGGGACGAAAAGAAGGGTGTAATAGCGACGACGGCCAAAAAGACATGTAGGATAACCAATCGCCTCATGCCAAATTGCCATCGCTCACCATGCCGCTGCGTTCAATCTCAAATACGCAGAAAACGCGCTCTTTGTTCGATTGGAGTGAGGGAAACAACATGGCACTGGGCGAGCTGAGCACGCTGCAGCTGCGTTTCGCCCCTGGTGCGTCGGTGAATGATGCGGTTTACAGCGCCAAATTACGTATCACCGGTGCCAATGCCACGGGCACCGAGCAGATCATCGCTGTCGCGGTGAGTGAAGCAGGGGAAGGCCGCGTGCGGTTTCGCGCGGCGGACATTTTCACGCAAACCTTGGACGCCTCGAATCAGTTAATTCCAGGTCTGGCCAACGCACGTATTGATTTGACCTTGGAAGCCAATCCGCTCATCCGTGCCGAAGGTGTTACCAATGCGCTAGGTGAGTTAACACTCGGCCCGCTACCGCCCGGACGCTACACCTACCGTGCGCAGGGCCCCACGCACAGCCCAAGCAGAGGACGCGTATTGCTGCGCCCAGGTGCGACGATAGATGAAGACGTGTTTCTGGATTTCACCACGGTATCGTTCACTTGCAGCGTTACCCCGACCACAATATTAGACATTTACAACATCACACTCAGCGCTACCTACTCGACCGTAGTGCCAGCACCCGTGGTGGTGATTGAGCCGGGGGTGGTCAATATTCCAGAGCTAACCGTGGGGCAATTCAGCGCTGGCGAGTTGACCGTCACGAATTTCGGCCTGCTGCGCGCCGATAATGTGCTGCTTGATCGCACTATGACGAATCCGTTTTTCCGAATCGATATTTTCGGCGATATGCCAAACGAGCTGCAGCCAGGTCAGCGCATCGACTTGCTGAATCGCATCATTGCACTGCAAGACTTGCCAAATCGCGCTAGCGCCACGGCTAGGGCGCAGGATTTGTCAGTTTGGCTGGGCAGTAAATCCGGCGCACACAGTCCGGCTGCGTCTTTAGCGCCCACGGGCGGCGGCTGCAATGCGTTCCAGCGACAGACACGAATTGAGTATAGCTTTGTGCGTGCTAACGGCGTGCTGCGTCGAGCGTCAACCAGTTCCGCATTCACCAGCACTTATGGCCCCGGCTGCGGTCAGCCGGTGATTCCGATCACGTCGATTGGTGGCTGTACCTCTGGCAATCAAGGTTGTGGCGGCGGCGGTGGCGGCGCGGTGCCGGTCGGCTGCGGCCCAGACTGCACGCAAGGCTGTGCGTGTACCAGCGGTTGCACTAAGCCCGATTCCGACCCGGAGCCTTCTGGATCACTCCCCGGATCACCCCCTGGAGGACCACCTAAGCCTCCGTCGTGCCCAAGATAGGGTTCGTTTGACCTGGGCAAGCTTTGCCGCGCCTTACTGCAAACGTATGCAGCTAGGCGTTGGCTGGTTGTGCGTTTAGTCTAGCCCGGACTGTTCTGCATGCCCGAAGGCTCATCGCTGCATGCCGCAGGCACAAATATTGAACTTTATTGGAGCCCGTAAATGCACAGCATTGTTGATCGCGTCACGAACCGCATTATTGAGCGTAGCAAAACCCTGCGCGCGGATTACTTGGCGCGCATGGCGAATGCCCGCGAGCAGGGCACCGCGCGTACCCGTTTGAGCTGCGGTAATTTGGCGCATGGTTTTGCCGCGATGGGTGCGGATAAGCCGGTGCTAAAAGCCCGTGTGCAGCCCAATATTGGCATTGTCAGCAGCTATAACGACATGCTCTCGGCGCATCAACCGATGCAGAACTACCCGGAATTGATCAAGATGGCGGCCCGTAATCGCGGCGCTACCGCGCAGTTTGCCGGTGGTGTACCGGCGATGTGTGATGGGGTTACTCAGGGCCGTATTGGTATGGAGCTGTCGCTATTTTCGCGCGACACCATTGCGTTAGCCACGGCGGTGGCGCTCTCGCACGAGATGTTTGACTCCACTTTGATGTTGGGTGTATGCGACAAGATCGTGCCGGGTTTGTTGATCGGCGCGCTGAGTTTCGGCCACTTGCCAACGATTTTCGTGCCGGCAGGGCCGATGACTTCGGGTTTGCCCAATCCAGAAAAGGCGCGCGTTCGTCAAGCTTATGCGGCCGGTAAAGCAAGCCGAGACGAGCTTTTGGAAGCCGAAAGCGCGTCCTATCACGGGCCGGGCACATGCACTTTTTATGGCACCGCGAACTCGAATCAAATGTTGCTTGAAGTAATGGGTTTGCATTTACCCGGCACCGCTTTTGTAAGCCCCAACACGCCATTGCGCGATGCGTTGACGGTGGCTGCCGCTGAGCGCGCCTGCGACATTACCGCGTTAGGCGAAAGTTACACGCCGCTGTGCCACACGCTGGATGAGAAAGCGATCGTCAATGCCTTGGTGGGCTTGTGCGCCACCGGCGGTTCCACCAATCACGCAATTCATTTGATCGCGATTGCGCGCGCGGCGGGCTTGGTCATCGACTGGACCGATTTAGACGAGCTATCGCAAGTCACGCCGCTGTTAGCGCGAATTTATCCGAATGGCTCGGCGGATGTGAATCATTTTCATGCGGCAGGTGGACTCGGGTTTGT